>JAETTS010000002.1 GCA_021769025.1 Enterocloster bolteae | reverse complement strand
TTTAGTAGTAGTAGGTGATGGAAATGGACACGTAGGTGCAGGCCTTGGTAAAGCAGGTGAGGTTCCGGAGGCGATCCGCAAAGGAAAAGAAGCTGCTATGAAGAATCTGGTGGAGATTCCGGTAGATGAGAATAAGAGTGTTCCTCATGATTTCCTTGGTAAGTTTGGCAGTGCAACCGTACTGCTTAAGAAGGCTCCTGAAGGTACTGGTATCATCGCTGGCGGACCGGCCCGTGCGGTGGTTGAGTTGGCAGGCATTAAAAATATCCGTACAAAATCTTTAGGTTCCAATAACAAGACCAATGTTGTTTTGGCTACCTTAAACGGATTATGCCAGATGAAGACTCCGGAGGAAGTCGCAAGACTTCGCGGTAAATCCGTAGAAGAAGTTGTAGGCTAAGGAGGACGAGAAAATGGCTGAAAAATTAAAAATCACTTTAGTCAAATCCCCCATCGGTGCAATTCCCAAGCAGAGAGCGACCGTGGAGGCATTAGGATTAAGAAAGTTAAACAAAACCGTTGAGATGCCGGACAATGAAGCAATAAGAGGTATGATCTGGCATGTAAGACATTTAGTAAAAGTAGAAGAAGTTTAATATTGAGACAAGGAGGTGCAGATATGGATTTATCAAATTTAAAGCCAGCTAAGGGTTCCAAGCACAGCGACAATTTCCGTAGAGGCCGCGGCCATGGCTCAGGCAACGGAAAAACTGCTGGTAAAGGTCATAAGGGCCAGAAAGCACGTTCCGGCGCTCCCAGACCAGGCTTCGAAGGCGGCCAGATGCCATTATACAGACGTCTTCCGAAGAGGGGCTTTACGAACCGTAACACCAAAGAGATCGTTGGTATCAACGTTAGCGCACTAGAGAAATTCGACAATGATGCAGTCGTGACAGTAGAGTCTTTGATGGAAATCGGTATTGTTAAGAACCCGAGAGACGGTGTTAAGATTCTTGGTAATGGTGAACTGACCAAGAAACTTACGGTTAAAGTTGATGCATTCAGCGAAGGCGCAAAGGCCAAGATTGAAGCAGTCGGCGGAACCTGTGAGGTGATCTAGTATGCTAAAAACACTCCGAGACGCGTTACGTATTAAGGACATCCGAAAAAAGCTGCTGTACACCTTTATGATGCTGGTGGTAATTCGCTTCGGATCCCAACTGCCGATTCCTGGAGTTAACACAAATTATTTTGCAGACTTTTTTGCACAACAGAGCGGAGACGCATTTAATTTCTTCAATTCCATGACCGGTGGTTCTTTCACCAGCATGTCCGTCTTTGCTTTGAGCATTACCCCATATATTACTTCTTCCATTATTATGCAGTTGATGACCATTGCAATTCCTAAATTAGAGGAGATGCAGCGGGAAGGCGAAGATGGCAGAAGAAAAGTTGCTGAGTATACCCGTTATCTTACGGTAGCGCTGGCTTTGATCGAGTCAATCGCTATGGCGGTAGGATTCGGCGGACAGGGACTTTTAAAAGAGTTTAATGCATTAAGCATTATTGTTGCGGTTGCCACGATGACGGCAGGAAGCGCTTTGCTGATGTGGATTGGTGAGAGAATTACAGAAAACGGCGTAGGAAACGGTATCTCCATCGTGTTGCTGTTTAACATTATTTCCAGCCTTCCCAATGATATCAATACGCTTTATACTCGATTCCTGAACAAAGGAAATATTCCGGTGAGGATTGTGACAGGTCTCATTATATTGGCGGTTATTGGAGCGATGGTGGTTTTTGTTATCGTTTTGCAGGATGGAGAGAGACGGATTCCGGTGCAGTATTCCCAGAAGATGCAGGGAAGAAGAATGGTAGGAGGACGCTCTTCCGTGATCCCGCTAAAGATCAATACGGCTGGTGTGATTCCGGTAATTTTTGCATCTTCCATTATGTCCACTCCGGTTATGATTGCCCAGTTCTTCCAGGTTGATTATTCTACCTTTGGAGGCAAGATTCTAAGAATGCTAAGTTCGGCATCCTGGTTCAGGCCGGATCAACCGGTGTATTCCATTGGACTGGTGATTTATCTGGTATTGATTGTGGTATTTGCATATTTCTATACTTCCATCACCTTCAACCCTCTGGAAGTTGCCAACAACATTAAGAAGCAGGGGGGCTTCATCCCAGGTATCCGTCCTGGAAAGCCTACCTCCGATTACCTGAACAATATCTTGAATTATATTGTATTCATTGGAGCTTGCGGATTGATCGTTGTCAGCATTGTACCCATCATTGTTTCTGGCCTGTTTAATATTGGCAATTTGTCGTTTGCAGGTACGTCTCTGATTATTATTGTCGGGGTTATTCTGGAGACAATTAAGGCGATTGAATCACAGATGCTTGTGCGTAATTACAAAGGATTTTTAAACGATTAATGCACTGCAAAAGAAAGGGCATTCGAGCCCTTTCTTTTGCCTTACCAAGAAGTTGAATTGGCACGCGCGTCAATGCGTGTAAAGCGTTAGAGAGGAGAGAGGGCATGAAGCTTATTATGTTAGGGGCTCCCGGTGCGGGAAAAGGTACGCAGGCAAAACGAATTGCAGACAAATATAAGATTCCTCATATCTCTACCGGAGATATTTTTCGAGCCAATATAAAGGGCGGAACCCAGCTTGGCAAGAAGGCCAAAAGCTTTATGGATCAGGGGATGCTGGTTCCAGACGAGATTACCATTGGGATGCTGATGGATCGAATCAAAGAAGCAGATTGTGCCAACGGATATGTGCTGGATGGTTTCCCAAGAACGATTCCTCAGGCAGAAAGTTTAACCCAGGCATTGTCGGATATGGGAACAGCCATTGATTATGCGATTAATGTAGATGTTCCTGATGACAATATTATCAGCCGGATGACCGGACGGCGCGCTTGCTTAAATTGTGGAGCTACTTATCATGTAGCCTTCAATCCGCCGGAAAAGGAAGATATCTGTAACACTTGTGGACAGAATCTGGTACTGAGAGACGATGATAAACCGGAGACTGTAAAGAAACGTTTGGATGTGTACCATCAGCAGACCCAGCCATTGATTGAGTACTATAAAAAGGCAGGAGTTTTGGCAGAGGTAGACGGAACCCAGGGAATGGAAGAGGTGTTCCAGAGCATTGTCAAAGTCTTGGGAGCAGAGTAATCATGGCGGTCACAATCAAATCAGAACGGGAAATTGAACTGATGCGGGAGGCTGGGAAGATCCTGGCGAAAACTCATGAAGAGTTAGGAAAAGAATTAAGAGAGGGTATGTCTACCTGGGAGATAAACCGTCTTGGAGACGAGATTATCCGCAGCTATGGATGCATTCCTTCTTTTAAGAATTACAACGGATATCCGGCTTCTATCTGCGTGTCGGTAAATGATGAGGTTGTCCATGGAATTCCAAGTAAGAAACGGATTTTAAAGGAAGGCGATATCGTCAGCTTGGATGCCGGGGTTATCTATAAAGGCTATCATTCAGATGCAGCCAGAACTCACGGAATTGGAGAGATCAGCCCCCATGCCAGGAAGCTGATAGAAGTAACCAGACAATGTTTCTTTGAAGGTATAAAATATGCAAAACCTGGCAATCATCTCAACGACATCTCTTCCGCCATTCAGGCATACGCGGAAAAATTTGGATATGGCGTTGTCAGGGATCTGGTAGGACACGGAATTGGGGAGCATCTCCATGAGGATCCTGAGGTGCCTAATTTTGCCACAAGAAGAAAGGGTATGAAGCTGCGTGCAGGAATGACCCTGGCCATTGAGCCAATGATTAATGAAGGGCGTCTGGATGTCTGCTGGCTGGACGATGACTGGACTGTTGTAACAGAAGATGGCTCCTTATCAGCACATTATGAGAATACGGTTCTGATATGCGAAGAAGGCCCTGAGATTTTATCTCTGCCAGGGTATGAGGCAGGGCAGAGAACGATGGGAATGGAGTAAGCTTATTATGGCGGGCAAAAAGGAAGGCAGAACCGGCGTTTTGGCAAAATCCCTGGCCGGACATGACAAAGGTGAACTCTTTGTCATAATTCAGGAAGACAGAGAATATGTTTTTCTGGTGGATGGAAAGAGCCGGACGGTGAAAGAGCCGAAGCGTAAGAACAAAAAGCATATACAGGTCATATATAATGGCCTGAATCATAAAGAAAAACTGACAGACGAGGAAATCAGGAGATGGATTCGATGTTACAAGAGAGAAAGTCAAGTCTAAGGAGGTAAGACCATATGTCAAAGGCAGATGTAATTGAAATTGAAGGGATCGTAGTTGAAAAGCTGCCCAATGCCATGTTCCAGGTAGAGCTGGAGAATGGACATCAGGTTCTGGCACATATCAGTGGCAAGCTGCGTATGAATTATATTAAGATTTTGCCAGGCGATAAAGTAACCATTGAATTGTCGCCTTATGATTTGTCCAAGGGACGGATTATTTGGAGAGATAAGTAAGAAAATGCTTGCGTTTCAAGGGAAAAGATGGTATAATGCTTTAGCGACTTTGTTGAAGTACCAGGTGAACTTTGCCCAAAAGGATATACCATAAGGTAAGGAAGAGGATACACCCGGGTGGGTGTGTCTGAATGAAAGGAGAATTGCTGTGAAAGTTAGATCATCAGTAAAACCGATTTGCGAAAAATGCAAAATCATCAAACGCAAGGGCAGCATCAGAGTAATCTGTGAAAACCCGAAGCACAAACAGAGACAAGGTTAAGGAACAAATTTTACAGGAGGTGTACTACACACATGGCTCGTATTTCAGGTGTTGATTTACCAAGAGAAAAACGTGTTGAGATCGGTTTGACTTATATCTATGGTATCGGAAGATCCAGTTCAAACCGCATTCTTGCAGAAGCCGGCGTAAATCCTGACACTCGTGTAAGGGATTTAACCGATGACGAAGTGAAGAAGATCGCAGCAGTGATCGCTGACACTCAGGTTGTGGAAGGTGATCTTCGCAGGGAGATCGCGATGAACATCAAGAGACTTCAGGAGATCGGATGCTACCGCGGAATCCGTCACAGAAAGAGTCTGCCGGTTCGTGGCCAGAAGACCAAAACCAATGCAAGAACCCGTAAAGGTCCTCGCAAGACCGTAGCAAACAAGAAGAAATGACATTGAGCACTTGGCATTAAGCACTTAACGAGGTCTTCACCAGTTTCGTGCGAAAGCCGTTCTTCGAACGAATGTGAGAAGAACCTCATCATTTTCACTATTGATAACACAGAAACTAGAATCACGTTGCATGTTTTAATAACAGGAAACAGGATTCGAGCAATTTTGGAAGAAAGTAGGTTAGTTTAAGATGGCTAAAAAAGTGTCCACTGCAAAAAAAGTGACAAAAAAGCGCGTAAAGAAAAACGTTGAACGCGGACAGGCACATATCCAGTCCTCCTTTAACAACACGATCGTGACGTTAACGGATACACAGGGGAATGCTTTATCATGGGCAAGTGCCGGTGGTCTGGGATTTAGAGGTTCAAGGAAATCTACTCCATATGCAGCACAGATGGCAGCAGAGACTGCTGCGAAGGCAGCAATCGTACATGGTTTAAAATCTGTAGACGTTATGGTTAAAGGACCTGGCTCAGGACGTGAGGCAGCAATCCGTGCACTTTCTGCATGCGGTATTGAAGTAACTAGTATTAAGGATGTGACACCAGTTCCACATAACGGATGTCGTCCACCAAAACGTAGAAGAGTTTAATTAGGAGGTACGAAAAGTGGCAGTTGATAAAGTTCCTGTTCTTAAAAGATGTAGATCCCTTGGATTGGACCCGATTTATTTAGGAATAGATAAAAAATCAAACAGAGAATTAAAAAGAGCCAACAGAAAAGTGAGCGAGTATGGTCTCCAGTTGAGAGAGAAGCAGAAAGCAAAGTTTATCTATGGTGTGTTAGAGAAACCGTTCCGAAATTACTATGCAAAGGCTGAGAGAATGGGCGGCCAGGCAGGTGAGAACCTGATGATCCTTCTGGAAAGAAGACTGGATAACGTTGTTTTTCGTATGGGATTCGGGCGTACCAGAAGAGAGACCAGACAGATCGTAGACCACAAGCACATTCTGGTAAATGGAAAGTGCGTAAACATTCCATCCTATCTGGTAAAGGCCGGTGATGTCATTGAAGTAAAAGAAAAATGCAAAGGTTCCCAGAGATACAAAGACGTGTTAGAAGTTACAGCAGGAAGAATGGTGCCGGCTTGGCTGGATGTTGACCAGGAGAATCTGCGCGGTACTGTAAAAGAGATGCCAACAAGAGACGAGATTGATGTTCCGGTAAATGAAATGCTTATCGTCGAGTTGTACTCCAAATAATAGATTTTGAGTATAAAAGCCTCGATATATTATACCCAAAAGGAGGGGCTAGAGTGTTCGATTTCGAAAAACCAAACATTGAGATCGCTGAGATCTCAGAAGATAGGAAATACGGTAAGTTTGTAGTAGAGCCACTTGAGAGAGGCTACGGCACAACCCTGGGTAATTCCCTGAGAAGAATCATGCTCTCTTCTCTGCCGGGAGCAGCAGTTAGTCAGGTGAAAATCGACGGCGTTTTACATGAGTTTAGTTCCATCCCCGGCGTAAAAGAGGATGTAACTGAGATTATCATGAATATTAAGAGTTTGGCAATCAAGAACAGCAGCGATAGCAACGAGATTAAAACAGCCTATATTGAGTTTGAGGGCGAAGGTGTCATTACTGGTGCTGACATTCAGGCTGATCCGGATATTGAGATTCTCAATCCGGAACAGGTGATCGCCACTTTAAGTGGTGGCACAGACAGTAAGTTCTATATGGAGCTTACCATCACCAAAGGCAGAGGCTATGTCAGTGCGGATAAGAATAAGAATGAAGAGCTTCCCATTGGTGTCATTGCTGTAGACTCTATCTACACGCCGGTAGAACGTGTAAATATGTCTGTGGAGAATACCCGTGTAGGCCAGATTACAGACTTTGATAAGCTGACCCTGGACGTGTATACCAATGGCACCCTGGCTCCTGACGAGGCGGTCAGCCTTGCAGCCAAAGTTCTCAGTGAGCACTTGAACCTATTTATTGATCTTTCCGAGAATGCCAAGACGGCGGAAGTCATGGTGGAGAAGGAAGACAATGAAAAGGAAAAAGTGCTGGAGATGAATATTGATGAACTGGAATTGTCTGTCCGTTCATACAATTGTCTCAAGAGAGCCGGAATCAATACGGTGGAGGAACTGTGTAACCGTACCTCTGAGGATATGATGAAGGTTCGAAATCTTGGACGGAAGTCTTTGGAAGAGGTTCTGGCCAAGTTAAAAGAGTTGGGATTGCAGCTGAATCCAAGCGATGAATAAACTGTCTGGACGAAAAGGCAGTGTGTAGGTGCCTGGCTCCGTAAGACCGATGATGCTGGAGTTGGGTATGGTAGAATAGGATGATGCGGCACAGTAAGACCGATGGGCATGGGGCTGCACTCCACGGGTACTTTTAGGTTTCGCGCCTGAAAGTACTTCATTCAATATGGAGGAATAGACCAATGGCAAAGTATACAAAATATAGAAAACTGGGTAAGACATCCAGCCAGAGAAAGGCATTGATTCGGAATCAGGTGACAGCTCTTATCTACAACGGTAAGATTGTTACTACAGAGGCAAGAGCAAAGGAAGTCCGCAAGTTTGCAGACGGCCTGATTGCAATGGCTGTGAGAGAGAAAGACAACTATGAGACCGTGAAGGTTACTGCAAAGGTACCTCGCAAAGACAAAGATGGCAAGAGAGTGAAAGAAGTTGTAGACGGCAAGAAAGTGACCGTATACGATGAGGTGGAGAAGGAGATCAAGAAGGATAATCCATCCAGGCTTCATGCAAGAAGACAGATGCTTCGGATTCTCTATGATGTGACAGAAGTACCTTCCACACCAGCGGGGAGAAAGAAAAATACCAAACAGGTTGATCTTCCCAAGATGCTGTTTGAAGAGATTGCACCAAAGTACGTAGGCAGAAACGGCGGATACACCAGAATCGTTAAGATCGGCCAGCGTAAAGGCGACGGTGCGATGGAAGTTCTGCTTGAATTAGTATAATTTTAGAAACCACAGTCATGAAAGCGTAACTGCTTCCATGGCTGTGGTTTTTTGTTGCAGTTTACCAGGGATTTAGAGGCTTTCTTTTCGTGTCAAAAGGCGTTAAGGAAAAGAAAGAATATCGTAAGTTGACGCTAAATATGGGAAAGTTTATAATTAATTATAGAAAAAAGGAAAGGGCAAGACGAAGGAGGAATCATAATGGGAAAAGGATGGAAGAGTATTGGAAGCTTGTTGCTGCTTGTCTGCCTGATCATAGGGCTGCAGCCGGATAAGGCTTGGGCTGCAACAAAGAGTATTACGTCTGTGACAATAAGGGTGGGAACGGATACCGGTGTGGGACATCAACTGCCGGAGAACATTGAATTGATTGATAATTCCACGGATAGCCGGGAGGGCACCTATGCGGCCACCAACTCGGAAAAATACTATGTCCGGGAGGCGGAGTGGGTTACTTCTACCAACCAGTACATGAAAGTCGGCCAGGAGCCTAAGATGCGGGTTTATCTCTATATCAATGACAGCGATTATGCATTTCGCGGAACCTACAGTTCCAGCAATGTCAATATCAAGGGAGGAACGTTTGTCAGTGCCAAGAGAACCAACAGGGAACTGGAGGTGGTGGTGAAGGTAAACGGGATCAAAGGTGAGTATCCTGCGCCTTCAGAGGCAACCTGGTCTGATTCCTCTCTGGGAAGAGCCAGATGGTATGCAGATACAGATTATGATGAGGATGATTATACACGATCGATCACATCTGGATACTATGATATCTATCTGTATCGAGGTGGCACTGTAGTCACGAAAGTGGAGGCTTATAAAGGAACCTCCTACAACTTCTACCCGTATATGACAAGAGCAGGAAGTTATAGCTACAAAGTAAGGACTGTTCCCTATACGGAGGCAGAAAAAAAGTATGGTAAGAAAAGCGCCTGGCTGGAATCCGATGAGATCTATATTGATTCTGAGAATGTATCCGATGGAAGTGGCCAGGTCGGAGGTGGCAGCGGCAGCGGAGGCGGAGCCAACACTGGCCGGGTGGGCTGGGTTCTGGAAGGAGGAACCTGGTATTATCGATATCCGGATGGTTCTTACCAGAGAGATTCCTGGCTGCAAGTGAATGGAATCTGGTACTTGTTCGATGGATCAGGGAGGATGCTGACCGGGTGGCAGAATAAAAACGGATTGACATATTATCTGACAGACAGCGGGGCCATGCATTGTGGATGGATCAGGGCGGGAAGCCAGTGGTACTACCTAAACCGACTGGAAGACGGCGGTGTAGAAGGGGCTATGAGGACTGGCTGGCTGGTAACCGGCGGTCAGACCTATTATCTGAAGCCAGATGGAATCATGGCAGAGGGATGGTATCAGGTAGACGGCAACTGGTATTATTTTTACCCCGGTGTTGGCAATAAAGCGGTTAATACAACCATTGATACCTTTTATGTAGATGCCAATGGGGTATGGAGAAGATAGGCTTATGGTAAGAAAGGGATGTATCGATGGAAAAGGAAAGAAGAACACATCTGCTGGGAAGAATACTGATGGCTACAGTCATAATTAGCATGCTTCTGGTATCTCAGGTTTTTGCCGCAGAGAAGTACTATTTTTCAATCTCCGAGGAGGCATATTGGGGTAACGGCCAGAGTGGGGTTGCCCATTGGAAAAAGGTAGAGAAAGCAAAACAGTACGAGGTGGTATTATATTGCGGTGATACGCGGGTGAAAAGAGTCTACGCAAAGGGTGCGAAAGTCGATCTGTCGGAGTTTATGGAGAACGATCAGGTCTATACCTTTGCCGTACGTGCAGTTCCCACTGACAGCCAAAAGAACTACAGGGCTGGGGAGTGGTTGTTCTCGGAAGAGTTATATGTAGACTGGTTGGGAACCACAAGCGGCTGGTGGAGAACCTACTCCACGGGAAAGAAGTATCAGAGAGCGGATCGAACCTACTGTGCCGATGGCTGGGAGATGATACAGGGAGTCTGGTATTACTTTAACACAGACGGATTTGCCCAGACCGGTTGGATTCAGGTGGGAGACAAACAATATTACCTGGATGCAGACGGCAGGATGCAGACGAACTGGCTTTGGTGGGGAGATGCCTGGTATTATCTGGATGGAAGCGGCGCCATGAAGACCGGTTGGATTCAGACAGAACCAGGGCAGTGGTATTATCTGGGAGCAGATGGAAAAATGCTTGCTGATACGGTGGTGGAAGGACATCAATTGGATGCCACAGGAAAGATGATAAACTGATATGGATGCTTTTATGAAAACGTAGTGGTCGCTTTTTGGAGGCTTGAACAGTAACTTTGGGGTACAGTCAAAAGACTGTACCCTTTTAATGCTTGACTAATAAGGGGAATTCATCTAAAATTGGAAAACGAGACATGATGCAAGAAGAAAGACCTGAGAGAAGAAAGGCTGTTATGAATATCGTAAAAGCAAGCAAGTTGATTTATGACTATATCCGAAGGGATGAGGAAGAGAACATCGAGGAAGTAGACAGAGCCATCGACAGTCTGGATGTGGAGATTGAGAAGGGAAGCTTTGTCGCTATATTGGGCCATAATGGCTCTGGAAAATCAACATTTGCCAAGCAAATCAACGGGATCCTGACACCGACAGAAGGGACTGTCTGGGTCGCGGGGATGGATACAGCAGATGAGGATTCTATCTGGGAGATCCGTAAAAAAGCCGGTATGGTATTCCAAAACCCTGACAACCAGATTATCGGTAATGTGGTGGAGGAAGACGTGGGATTTGGGCCGGAGAATATCGGGATCCCTACGGAAGAAATCTGGAAACGGGTGGATGAAAGCCTGAAAGCGGTTGGGATGGCGGCCTTCCGGCACAAATCGCCCAATAAGCTATCAGGGGGACAGAAGCAGAGAGTGGCAATAGCCGGAGTTATGGCTATGAAGCCGGAATGTATTGTTTTGGACGAGCCCACGGCTATGCTGGATCCCAACGGACGCAAAGAAGTGATCCGAACCGTAAGGGAATTAAACAGGCAGGAGGGGATCACAGTGCTCCTGATCACCCACTATATGGAAGAAGTCATTGAGGCAGATCGGGTGATTGTTATGGACGATGGGAAACTGGTGATGGATGGAACGCCTAAAGAAATATTTTCCAGAGTGGATGAGTTGAAAACGTATCGTTTGGATGTTCCACAGGTAACAGAACTGGCATATGAGCTTCGAAAGGCAGGGGTGGATCTTCCGGAAGGGATTCTGACGCAGGAAGAATTCTTGGATCGAATTCTGCCGCTTCTGAAGGAGCGTTATCCTGCCTGACAGGATGGAAATGAAGTGGCAGCCACAAGAAGAATGTCTTCAGTAGGAGAAAAAGAATGGCAATTAAAGTAGAAGGCTTAAACTATATTTACGGACAGGGAACCGCGTTTGAACAACATGCATTGAAAGATGTCAGCTTTGAAATTCCAGACAACCAGTTTGTAGGGCTTATCGGGCATACCGGATCCGGAAAATCCACGCTGATTCAGCATCTTAATGGGCTGATTCGTCCCACGAGCGGAACCATCTGGTTTAATGGAACCGATATCTACAGTGAAGGATACAGTTTAAAGAAGCTGAGAAGCAATGTGGGACTGGTGTTTCAGTATCCAGAACACCAGCTGTTTGAGGTGGACGTATTTTCAGATGTGTGCTATGGTCCAAGAAATTTGGGATTGGGCGAGGAAGAGGTTAAGGAGCGGGCCAGAGAGGCCCTTGGCCTAGTAGGGCTGAAGGAAAAGTATTGGGAGCAGTCGCCCTTTGAATTGTCAGGTGGCCAAAAGAGGCGGGTGGCCATTGCCGGTGTGCTGGCGATGAGACCGGAAGTGCTGATTCTGGATGAACCTACAGCTGGTCTGGATCCCCGGGGACGAGATGAGATTTTGGATCAGATTAAGGAACTCCATGATAAACAGGGGATGACCATTCTGTTGGTGTCTCACAGTATGGAGGATATTGCCAGATACGCTGACCGATTGATGGTGATGAACCATGGAGAGAAAGCATTTGACGGTCCTCCCAGAGAGGTATTTGAGCATTATATGGAGTTGGAAGCCATGGGGCTGGCTGCGCCTCAGGTGACATATATAAGCCATGCCCTGAAGGACGCAGGCATTCCCATTGAGGATTCGATTACTACGGTAGAAGAGGCCAGGGATGCAATTTTAGGTTTGCTAAAGCGTGTTTGAAAGTGTGACGCACACCTGACGGAAAGCAATTTTAAAACACGCTATAGGGAAATGATACTGTTACCATATTATCGGAGGATGACATGATTCGAGACATTACATTAGGGCAGTTTTATCCGGTGAATTCTGTGCTTCACCGTATGGATCCCAGGACGAAGCTGTTTGGGACCATGGTATTTATTATATCGTTGTTTTTGGCGGATAGCCTGTGGGCTTACGCACTGGCCACCTTGTTTCTGGTATTCTGTATCCGCATGTCCAAGGTGCCCTTCTCCTTTATGGTGCGGGGACTGAAAGCTATCGTATTCCTCCTTCTCATCAGCGTCAGTTTTAACTTATTTTTGACAGACGGAGAGGAGTTGTTTCGGCTGGGATTCCTGAAAATCACCAGAGAAGGGCTTAGGATGTCCTGTTTTATGGGGCTTCGCCTGATTTACCTGGTGATCGGGTCTTCTATCATGACCCTGACAACCACACCCAACCAGCTGACAGACGGGTTGGAGAAAAGTCTGGGGATCTTAAAAGTGATTCATGTGCCGGTTCATGAGATTTCCATGATGATGTCCATTGCTTTGCGGTTTATACCGATTCTGGTGGAGGAGACAGATAAGATCATGAAAGCTCAGATGGCCAGAGGAGCGGATTTTGAAAGCGGAAATCTGATTCAGAAGGCTAAAAGCATGGTGCCTCTCTTGGTGCCGTTGTTTATCTCCGCTTTTCGGCGCGCTACGGATCTGGCTATGGCTATGGAAGCCAGATGCTATCGGGGTGGAGAGGGAAGAACAAAAATGAAGCCTTTAAAGTATGAGAGACAGGACCGGATGGCCTATCTGCTTTTGGTGTTGTATTTGGCGGGAATGATTGCAATCCGGACAGTTTTGTGAAAGGGATGGACATGAAGCGAGTCAGGCTGATTCTGGCCTATGATGGAACCAACTATTGCGGCTGGCAGTTGCAGCCCAATGGAATTACCATTGAAGAAGTGTTAAATCAGGCGCTTTCCCAGCTTTTGAAGGAACCCATTGCGGTCATTGGAGCCAGCAGAACCGATTCGGGAGTTCACGCAGAGGGAAATGTGGCTGTGTTTGATACGGAGAATCGGATGCCGGCGGATAAGATCTGCTTTGCATTAAATCAGAGGCTTCCGGAAGATATCAGGGTTCTCTGTTCGGATCAGGTGCCTCTTACTTGGCATCCAAGAAAGCAGAATTGTGTAAAGACGTATGAGTACCAAATCTTAAACCGAAAAATTGCCATGCCTACCAAACGATTGTATTCTCATTTCTGTTATTTCCCTTTGGATATTGAACAGATGAGGAAGGCAGCGTCTTATCTGGTGGGAGAGCATGACTTTAACAGCTTCTGCACTGTGAGAGGGCAGGCGGAGGAGACGGTGCGTACGGTGTACGATCTGAAGGTGGACAAGCAGGAAGACATGATCACAATCCGTATCAGCGGAAGTGGCTTTCTGTACAATATGGTGCGGATTATTGCAGGTACCTTGATGAAAGTAGGGATGGGAATCTATCCGCCAGAGCATGTAGATGAAATTTTAAGAGCCCGGAACCGGCAGGCAGCAGGCCCTACGGCTCCTGCCAGAGGACTGACGCTGCTTAGCCTGGAATATGAGAGCCAGCTGCGGCCTGTGATTGCCGGAACAAACAGGGAGTGGAGTTACCGTCTGTTTCAGAAGGATGTTCCGGAAACAGGGAATGCATACCTGGTGATTGACCGGTGTGAGAAGGAAGATTTTAACCGGCTTTTAACCAGGGTTACCCACCAGGCAGTGCGCAACGGAGCACAGAAGGTGTATGTATGGGACAGAGAGGAAGAAGGAAGAATTCAAGAAGAACAAATTTATGGATATTACAGGTTTCAGAAAACATCGGAAACAGTAATGGTTCCGGAAGGTCAGGAGACACCGGGAGAAACGGCAGGACATGACTGGTATGTGACAGGTGATTCCGGTTATCCAGGGTGATTTTCCTCGTTTTTCTGGGAAAAAGAGGTTGACACACCAGGATGTGTGTTATATAATGTGTAAATGTGACATTACGTGAAAATGCTTTTGCCAAAGCCCCGGAAAAGCATTTTACAATATATTGAAAGCACTGATTTTGTAAAAAGAGAATATCACAGGAGGGTGACCAATGAAGAGTTTTATGGCTAGTCCATAGACGATTGAGAGAAAATGGTACGTAGTAGATGCTGCAGGATATACATTAGGACGTTTGGCTTCAGAAGTGGCAAAGGTTTTAAGAGGAAAGAACAAACCCATCTTTACGCCTCATATGGACTGCGGTGACTATGTCATTATTGTAAATGCTGAGAAAGTAAAGGTTACAGGCAAGAAGCTGGATCAGAAGATTTATTATCATCATTCTGCCTATGTAGGCGGCATGAAAGAGACCACACTTCGGGAAATGATGGCCAAGAAGCCGGATCAGGTAGTGAAGCTGGCAGTGAAGGGTATGCTTCCCAAGGGACCTTTAGGAAATAATATGATTAAGAAACTTCATGTTTATGCCGGCCCGGAACATGAGCAGGCAGCTCAAAAGCCAGAAGTTTTAGAATTCAAGTTTTAATAGAAGGGACTGAAAGGAGGAAAATAGAATGGCTAACACAAAGTTTTACGGAACAGGCAGAAGAAAAAAATCAATTGCCAGAGTATATTTAGTACCAGGAACCGGTAAGGTTACTATCAATAAAAGAGATATTGACGAGTATTTAGGTCTTGAGACCTTGAAGGTTGTTGTTCGCCAGCCACTGGTAGCAACAGAAACCGTAGATAAATTTGACGTATTGGTAAATGTGCGGGGTGGCGGCTTTACAGGACAGGCAGGTGCAATCCGTCATGGCATTTCTCGTGCGCTTCTTCAGGCAGATGCCGAATACCGTCCGATTTTAAAGAAAGCCGGATTCCTGACCAGAGATCCAAGAATGAAAGAGAGAAAGAAGTACGGCTTAAAGGCAGCCCGTCGTGCGCCTCAGTTCTCCAAGAGATAATACTGGTTCTTCAAAGGATCATAAAATCAAATATAAGAAGACCATCAGAACCCTTGAAAGTGCAGTGTTTTCAAGGGTTCTATTATATAAGAAAGACAGAAAGTAAGTGACCATATGAAAAAACGGCTGGTATTGGGAATCCTGGCCCATGTGGATGCGGGGAAGACAACACTGGCAGAAGGGATTTTATATCTGACAGGAAGCATCCGCAGGCCAGGGAGAGTAGATAACAGGGACGCTTTTTTGGATAACTATGAGTTGGAGCGGGCCAGAGGGATCACCATTTTCTCGAAACAGGCAGTGTTTGAGCTGGAAGAGAAGCAGGTGACGCTTTTAGACACACCGGGACATGTGGATTTCTCGGCGGAGATGGAGAGAACCCTTCAAGTGTTGGATTATGCAGTGCTGGTTGTCAGCGGGGCAGATGGGGTGCAGGGACATACGGAGACCTTGTGGCAGCTTTTAGGAAGATACCATGTGCCTGTATTTTTTTTCATCAACAAAATGGATCAGGCAGGTACAGACAGGGATGCCCTGCTGAAAGAACTTAAGAGCCGGCTTCACGAAAATTGCATTCCCTTTGATCTGGAGGGAAAAAAAGACAGGGAATCATGGTTGGAAGAGTTGGGGTTGAGCGGTGACGAGGCTGTCTTGGAGAAGTATTTAGAGCAGGGAACGGTGGAGGAACAGGATATCAGAAATCTGATCTCCATGCGCCAGGTTTTTCCCTGCTATTTTGGTTCCGCCCTGAAGCTTCAGGGAGTGGAAGAACTGCTGAAGGGGATCAGTCAGTACGGACAGAGCCGGAAGGCCGGACAGCAGTTCGGTGGGCGGGTATATAAGATCTCCAGAGATTCTCAGGGGAACCGGCTGACCCATATGAGGATATTGGGAGGCTGCCTGAAAGTAAGGGATATTCTCCCTGTGGGCAGGAAAGGCGGGGAGGAATCCGGGGAGAAGATAACCCAGATACGTGTCTATTCCGGTGCCAAATATGAGGTGGTAGATCAGGCGGAGCCAGGATGCATCTGTGCAGTGACAGGTCCTGTCTCCACGTATGCTGGACAGGCGTTGGGTGATGTGGAGAAAGAGGAGCTGCCTGTGCTGGAGCCGGTTCTGACCTTTCAGCTTATCCTTCCACCGGAATGCGATGCGCATCAGATGCTTCCCAAGCTTCGGATGCTGGAGGAGGAGGAGCCTCAGCTTCATGTGGTATGGAGTGAGGCGTCGGGAGAGATTCAGATACAGGTTATGGGGCAGGTTCAGAGTGAGGTTTTGCGCAGCCTGATCGAAGAACGCTTTGGAGTGAAGGTAGAGTTTGGGGAGGGCAGTATTGTATACAAGGAGACCATCCTGGAGCCAGTGGAAGGGGTGGGACATTTTGAACCCCTTCGCCACTATGCGGAAGTACATCTGTGGATGGAGCCTGCCAGGCGGGGAAGCGGGCTGCAATTTGATACCAATTGCAGCGAGGATGTGCTGGACAGAAATTGGCAGAGACTGATATTGACCCACCTGGAGGAGAAAAGGCATATAGGAGTGTTGACCGGCTCAGAGATTACGGATATGAAGATTACCTTAATCGCGGGGAGGGCCCATATCAAACATACAGAAGGAGGCGATTTTCGCCAGGCTACCTACCGGGCGGTGCGTCAGGGGCTAAAGGAAGTTGGGTGCCACCTTTTGGAGCCATATTATCAGTTTCGCCTGGAGATCCCATCGGAGGCCACAGGTAGAGCCCTTTCTGATATTGAACGGATGCAGGGAACCTTTGACCAGCCAAAGGTGCAGGGAGAGACCACTGTAATAACAGGAACAGCACCGGTAGCTCTTATGCGGGATTATCAGATGGACGTGGTGGTATATACCAAAGGGCGGGGAAAGCTGTCCTGTAGCCTGAAGGGGTACGAATTATGCCGAAAGGAAGATGAGGTGGCACAGGCCATTGGATATGATTCAGAGCTGGATCCGGAAAATCCAACGGGATCCGTATTCTGCTCTCATGGGGCCGGATATCTGGTAGAATGGGATCAGGTAAAGGATCATATGCATGTGGAGAGCCCGGTGTCCATAAAACCTAAAAGTGAACAGGGGAAAGACAGCGGATATGGACAGATGGGATTGGGAGCAAAAGCTGGTTTTCGGGGGCAGGAGACATCGGGCGGACAGATGGGAAGCCGGCCAAAAGGAGGCAGGCCAAAGCAGCTGTTGCCAGGCGCTTCTTCTGCCTGGGGAAGCGACGAAAAAGAACTGGAGGCCATCTTCGTGCGCACTTACGGGGAGAGGAAACTTACGCTTCCTGGAGAATTTTCCAGAAAAGTGTCCTATGTTCCCAAGAAACAGGCGAAGCGGGAGAATGAAGAGCCTGTGGAGGAATATCTTCTGGTAGATGGATACAACATTATCTTTGCATGGGAAGAACTTCATGAACTGGCAAAGGTTACCATAGACGGAGCCAGGCACAAGCTGATGGACATTCTGTGTAATTACCAGGGATACCGCAAATGTATTCTGATTCTGGTTTTTGATGCTTATAAAGTAGAGGGAAATATCGGACAGGCAATCCAATACCACAATATCCATGTAGTATACACGAAAGAGGCGGAAACTGCAGACCAATACATTGAGAAACTGGCACATGAGATGGGGAAAAACCATCAGGTGACAGTGGCTACATCCGATGGATTGGAGCAGCTGATTATCCGCGGGGAGGGCTGCAGGCTATGGTCAGCCAAGGATTTCAGAGAAGAGGTAGAGCGGGTAAACCAAGAGATCCACAGAGATCACTTAGATCGTCTGCCGAAGGGACGTGGAAACTATATGTTTGGTGGAACGGATGAGGAGCTGGCGCGTTATCTGGAAGAGATCAGGCTTGGAACTGGTAAGGATGAGGCAGTAGGGGCGGATAAGCCAGATAGAGGAAAGAAGAGGGGCAGTCATGGGAGAAAAACTGACAAAAAGTGATGTGGAGAAAATACAGGAAGAGATACAGCACAGGAAGCTGGTGGTTCGCAAACATGCCCTGGAAGCGGTAAAGGAAGCCAGGGCTCAGGGAGATTTAAGCGAGAATTTTGAGTATTATGCTGCTAAGAAAGACAAGAATCAGAATGAAAGCAGGATCCGTTATCTGGAGAAAATGCTGAAACGGGCGGAGATTGTATCGGATGAATCAAAGGATGACGAGATTGGAATCAACAATACAGTGGAATTGTATATGGAAGATGACGATGAGGTGGAGACTTACCGTCTGGTGACATCCATTCGCGGCAGCTCTTTAAAAGGGCTTATCAGCACGGAATCTCCTCTTGGAAAAGCCATTTTTAAACATAAGGTGGGGGATCGGGTCTTTGTCAAGGTGAATGAGCAGGCAGGGTACTATGTGGTGATCCGCAGCATTCAGAAGACCAGCGATGATTCCCAAGATAAGATTCGCAGTTTTTAAGAGTTTTTGGGAATGTGGGGCTTTTTGGCGTGCATAAAAGCCCCACATTCATAGGATACTAAAATTCTCCAAAGGTGTGGTTCAGTCGTTGATCCAAAGGAGCATTCCCGTATAGGTATTCCGAATATCCAAGAATCATCTCTAAAGCATCTGCCACTTGTTTACGGTACAGCGCTTCCATATGAAGGCACATGGGAACGCATTCCGGTATTTTTTTATATGGCATAATCATGTCGGATATACCTTTGGATTTCAGCCTTGCAACCCTGCGGACAAGCTGGTTTCTTAAAGGACCTGGAACCACTAAAAGGCTTAGGTAGAACCGTTGAGACTTGATACAAGCCAGGATGGATTTCACGCCGATGCCAGGGAAAAAACGTTCAATGACCCGTGCGTAAAAAATACAGGGAATCAGATGGTGTATAGGACGGTAGGAGAGAGGCGGATGCCCATCCTTTTCCAGAAAGTAACGATCCAGTTCCGCTTCCACAGCGCCATGGGAGATTCCTGTCTTACGAACCATTCGCTCGATGTAAGGATGACAGATGCTGTCCAGAGCAAAATGACACAGAAATCCGTACACGTAAGCCAGAGCAGGCTCCGGGTCTGCCATGTTTTTTATCACTGAAGCAGCCGGCGCAAAAAAGGCATATCCGGGTTTTTCGTGTATGGAATAACCAGTCTGATTAATGGGATTTTTGGTCAATGCTTTGTAATAGAATAAAAGATCCGGCCCATGGATTCCGATATCATACAGGCCTCTGTACGGATCAATGGACTGCTGAACCACTGGGGGAAGCTGCCGGTACACATCTGCTCCGAAGCGGTAGTGGGTATAGGTGGTAGGCATCAGATCCACCCCCCGTCAAGACCAATGACTTGCCCGGTTAAGTAAGAGCTACCTTGTGCCAGCTGATATACCAGTTCAGAAACCTCATCTGTTTTGCCCAGCCGTCCGGCAGGGATTTCATCAGTCAGGGAAGCTCGCTCTTCCTCTGACAAAAACCCATTCATTTCTGTATCAATGGCACCGCAGGCTATGGCATTGACTTGAATGTTACTGGGGGCCAACTCTTTAGCCAAAGCCTTGGTGAAGGCATGGATGCCGCCCTTGGAGGCAGAGTATGCCACTTCGCAGGAGGCTCCTACGTTGCCCCAGACAGAAGAAATATTGATGATTTTTCCCTTCTTGTTCGCCAGCATGTCTGGAATCGCCAGCTTACTGCAATGAAATACAGAGGTTAAGTTGGTGCGGATGATCCTGTCCCAGTCGGCAGAGCTCATATCCTGCAGAAGGCCGATATAAGAGATTCCGGCATTGTTTACCAGAATGTCAACAGTGGAAAACCTTCGTTTTATTTCGTCAAACATGAATTGGCACTGCTCCATGTCCCCTACATCTCCTGAAAGAGCCAGACAGGGGGCGTGGCAGTCCTGAATTTCTTTTTGGACAGACAGAAGGGCATCTGCCTTTGAGATGCCATTAATCACTACATTGTAATGTTCCTTGGCAAATTTCAGGGCGATGGCTTTGCCGATCCCCCGGGAAGAACCGGTTATAAAAATGGTTTTTCTGGTCATAGCAGCCTCTCTTTCACTTGCCCCCATCGCCGTAAGCGATTTTAAATGGGCATATGCTGTTACGTTCACAGGGGGCTGTGAACCGTAACCTAGTAACAAACATAGTATACACGATAATCCTGGGAATTGCAAAAAGAAAGAAAATGTAGTAAACTTTATGGGAGAGACAAGGGCCGGCCTTAAGGCAGGACTGTCGGCAATATAAACCATAAGAGCAGAGGAAGTGGACAGGGTATGAGTGACCAGGGTTACAGACCGAAAGGGGATATTCCGGAGCAGATTCGAAGTGCAGTAAAGGATGCACTGGATTCTATGGATTTTGGACAGTTGAACCGGGCCATTGAAGATACAGTAAATACTGCTTTGGATAAAGTAAAACAGACGAAAATGCAGGTAATCCGTCCAAAGCCTATGGAGATCCGAGTGAATAAGCGGGGAATGGTTTCGGGAATTCTGTTTACGATATTTGGAAGCATTGGAAGTGTGGGATTCAGCACGGCGGCCCTGGTGATTATGGCGGCTGTAGCGATTCCCTTTAAAAGTTACGCAGGCTGGTGGGGAGTAGGAACTTTGGGAAGCCTTGCAGCCATTTTCTATGGAATGCTGTTTGTAGGAATCCGCAATAACTTAAGGATTGGCCGGCTTAAGGAATATTTAAAAGAGTTGAAAGCCTATGGCAAGCCTTATTGCGAGTTGAAGCGTTTGGAGAATAATAGTACCAAAAGCATAAACTATATCCGAAAAGATATAAAGAAGATGCTTAAGCTGGGGATGCTTCCGGATGCCAGGTTGGATGACCAGGAGACCTGCCTTCTTTTGAATGAAGAAACGTACCAGCAGTATCGACTGACTCAGGATTCTCTGCGGGAAAGACAGCTGGAGGAGAAGCAGCAGGAAGCTAAAAAGGAAGCCGAAGCCAGGAAGACAAAGGCGGAAGGCCCTGTGGAGGACAGCATTGCGCGAGGCAGAGAATACATGGAGACCTTGGATCGCCTGCGAGAATCCATATCCGATGAGGAGATGTCCGGGAAGTTGGTTCGGCTGGATGCGATTCTGGAGCAGTTGTTTGATGCACTTAAAAAGTATCCGGAACAACTTGACGAACTGGATTCGTTTATGGAGTATTACCTTCCCACTACGGTAAAGCTGGTGACCTCCTATCAGGAATTTGATAGGGTGGAGTTTCCAGGTGAGAATGTGCGCAAGGCCAAGAAGGAGATCCGGCAGACGCTGGATACCATCAATGGGGCCTTTGAAAAGCTGCTGGATGATTTTTATCAGGATAAGACCTTTGATGTGCTAAGCGATGCCTCTGTGTTACAGTCGATGCTGGCCAGAGAAGGGCTTACTGCATCCGATTTTAAGCAGGAGGAAGACTGACAGACGAAGTATACGACAAAGAAATGGAGGCAAGGAGCATGGAACGAGAATTTGACCAGCCAGTGGAGCCTGTGCTGACCCTGTATCCCACAGTGGAGAAACCAGATGCTGCAGATATACAGCCAGCAGAGCCTGTAAAGGAAAAGGAAGAGCCCCAGGTGGTATTGAGTCCTAAGGAGCAAAAGATGGTGGATGATTTTGCTGCATCCATCGATTTAAGCAACTCCAATATTGTATTGATGTATGGAACAGGGGCACAGAAGAAGATCGCGGATTTCTCCGAGACAGCCCTGGAGCATATTAAAACCAAGGATCTGGGGGAGATCGGCCAGATGCTTACGGATATGGTTGGAGAATTAAAAACCATGGAAGTGGAAGAGGACAAAGGCTTTTTAGGTATTTTCCGGAAAAATGGGAACAAACTATCCAATATGAAGGCAAAATACGAGAAGGCGGAGACTCATATTAATCAAGTCTGTAAAATGTTGGAAGGCCATCAGATTCAGTTGCTCAAAGATGTGGCAACCCTGGATCGGATGTATGACCTGAATCTTTCCTATTTAAAAGAACTGTCCATGTACATTATGGCGGGGAAGAAGAAACTGAATGATACCATGAAGGCAGAGCTTCCAAGAGCAGTGGAGAAGGCAGAAAAAAGCGGCCTTCCGGAGGATACCCAGGCGGCCAATGACCTGGCCAATCTGTGCAATCGTTTTGAGAAGAAGCTCCATGATCTGGAACTGACTCGCATGGTGTCATTGCAGATGGCTCCCCAGATTCGCCTGATTCAAAATAATGACACGGCTATGTCAGAAAAGATTCAGTCTACCTTAGTCAATACCATTCCGCTTTGGAAGACCCAGATGGTTCTGGCAGTGGGGCTGAACCACTCTACGGAGGCAGCCAGGGCGCAGAAACAGGTATCTGATGCAACCAACGAGCTGCTGAAGAAAAATGCAGAGATGCTAAAGATGGCCACCATTGAGACTGCCAAGGAATCCGAACGGGGAATCGTGGACATTGAGACCCTGAAGGAGACGAACAAAAGCTTAATCTACACACTGGACGAGGTGCTGAAGATCCAGGAGGACGGACGGACGAAACGCCGCAGTGCAGAACAGGAGCTGGGACGGATCGAAGAAGAATTGAGGAAAAAGCTGTTGGCCATCAGCCAGAGCAGCAGGTAGGGAGAAAAGGACTTTGCGTATGGAACGAGTATATGATTTAGTTATCATCGGCTCCGGGCCGGCAGGGCTTTCGGCGGCGATCTATGCCCAGAGAGCCAGATTGGACACGGTTGTGATTGAAAAAGAGATGATGAGCGGCGGTCAGGTACTGACAACCTATGAGGTGGACAATTACCCTGGCTTGCCTGGGATCAACGGTTTTGACTTGGGCATGAAGTTTCGGGAGCATGCGGAGAAACTGGGAACTGTCTTTGCTGTTGACACGGTTACAGGCATTCAGGAGTATAATGGGGATAAAGAAGTTGTCTGTGAAAACGGAACTTATGTAACCAGAGCTGTGTTGATTGCTTCCGGCGCGGTTCACCGCAAGCTGGGAGTGCCAGGGGAGGAAGCCTTAACCGGAATGGGGGTGTCTTACTGTGCCACCTGTGACGGTGCATTTTTCAGAAATAAGGTTACGGCTGTGGTAGGCGGCGGAGATGTGGCTCTGGAGGATGCCATCTTCCTGTCCAGGCTTTGTAAGAAAGTCTATCTGATACACAGAAGAGACCAGCTGCGGGGAGCCAGAAGCTTGCAGGAGACGGTTTTTAAACAGGAAAATATAGAGATTTTCTGGGATACTGAAGTGGAAGAAATCCGGGGAGACAGCCAGGTGGAAGGCCTGACCCTTAAAAATAAGAAAACCGGAGAGCAGACCTGGCTGGAAGTACAGGGAGTCTTCATCGCGGTGGGGATTCTGCCCAACAGCCAGGCATACCAGGGAATTGTGAATATGAATCAGGGGTATATTCTGGCAGGAGAGGATGGAAGAACATCTGTAGCTGGGATTTTCGCGGCAGGAGACGTGAGGGATAAGCAACTGCGGCAGATTATAACCGCAGCGGCAGATGGCGCTAATGCCGTGACTAGCATTGAGCGGTATTTGAGGGAGTGACAGAACAGAAGCGACTTGTCCGCTGTAGTAGTGGGGGAGTAAAAGCAAGAGCAACAAGAGGCTGCCTGTTAAAGGCCGCCTCTTGTTGTAATATATGGTGATAGGATTTATCAGAATTCGGGTTCGATTAATCCGTAGGTGTTTCCTTTTCTCTTGTAGACCACATTTACCTGGTCTGTCTCGGCGTTTTGGAACATGTAGAAGTTGTGGCCGAGAAGTTCCATCTCCACACAGGCATCTTCAGGGAACATGGGCTTCATGCCGAAGCGTTTGGTCTTTACGATGCTGATCTCCTCGTTCTCGTCTTCCTCTGCTTCATCAATGAATAATTGTGAGAAGGATTGGGCAGATTGTTTCTTGTCAATCAATTTTTTTCTGTATCTTCGAATCTGGCGTTCAATAACTTCTTCTACCAAATCAATGGATACATACATATCCGTGCTGGATTCTTCCGCGCGGATGATGCTTCCTTTTACGGGAATCGTTACCTCGATCTTCTGCATCTCCTTCTGGACACTGAGGGTCACAATAACCTCGGTCTCCGGATTAAAAAAGCACTCAAGTTTTCCCAGTTTATCCTGAACTGCGTCTTTTAAACCTTGAGTCACATCCATATTTCTTCCTGTAATCGTATAACGCATAGAATCAACTCCTTCATTTGAGATGAGTTTAGTATATCATAGATAGTCAAAATATTCAACGAGAAACAATATAATTTTTTGACAATTAAAAGAAAATAAGTGACGGTTCTGATACTCCATAGGGCAAATCTCCATAAGAATCTGACTTGGGAATTTCCTGGCTGTGTCAAGAGAAAAAATGTCGAAAAAGGAACTTTATGATATCTGTACAAAAAAGAGTAGGAGTTATGTGAGGGACAGGATAGTATGAGAACATGTGGATAATGTGGATAACTCTGTGTACAACTGATTTTTGCAGGCAGTATAGGGCAGAATTTGTGTGGATAAGTGTGGAGAAGCGTGGGGAAAAGAAGTGTGGATGATGTGGACAGCCCTGAAATACCGGAAATTTTTGTGCAAAGTGCTATTCTGGCCGTGGAATGGGCATGATACTGCCTTTAAAAGTAAAAATTTTGTGAATAAGAGACGATTTAGTTGAATAAAACAACGGTTGGTGATACAATGTATAAGATTATATCAAAAAATATTTTAAAAGAAGAGAAATCATAGGAGTGTAATTCATGAATCTCATTGAAAAGGTATTCGGTACCCACAGTGAACGTGAACTGAAATTGATATATCCCATTGTTGATAAGATCGTGGCTATGCGCCCGGAGATGATGGAATTGTCGGATGACCAGCTCCGGGATAAGACCAGGATTTTTAAGGAGCGTCTGGCAGAAGGCGAGACCCTGGATGATATTCTTCCGGAGGCTTTTGCGGTAGTGCGGGAAGCAGCCAGAAGAACGCTTAATATGGAACATTATCCGGTACAGCTGATTGGCGGTATTGTGCTCCATCAGGGACGTATCGCTGAGATGAAGACTGGTGAAGGGAAGACCCTGGTATCCACTGCGCCGGCGTATCTGAATGCTCTGGCTGGCAAGGGAGTCCACATTGTAACGGTGAATGATTATCTGGCCAAGCGTGACGCAGAGTGGATGGGAAGTGTCCATGAGTTCCTGGGACTGACGGTAGGCGTGGTGTTAAATTCCATGACCCCGGAAGAGAGGAAGAAGGCATACGGCTGCGATATCACCTACGTGACCAACAATGAGTTGGGATTTGATTATCTGAGGGACAATATGGCCATCTACAAAGAGCAGATGGTGCTGCGGGAACTGGATTTTGCTATTATTGATGAGGTGGACTCCGTTTTGATTGATGAGGCCAGAACCCCCCTTATTATCTCAGGGCAGAGCGGCAAGTCCACCAAACTGTATGAGGTCTGCGATATGTTGGCCAGACAGCTGGTTAAGGGAGAGTCCTCTGGTGAGTTTACCAAGCTGAACGCAATTATGGGTGAGGAAATCGAGGAGACCGGAGATTTTGTGGTTAACGAGAAGGATAAAGTGGTCAATCTGACGGAAGAAGGCGTGAAGAAAGTTGAAGATTTCTTCCATATTGAGAACCTGGCAGATCCGGAAAACTTAGAAATCCAGCACAATATCATTCTTGCCCTCCGTGCCAACAACCTGATGCACAGAGACAAAGACTATGTGGTAAAAGATGATGAGGTTTTGATCGTAGATGAGTTTACAGGCCGCATTATGCCTGGCAGACGGTATTCTGATGGCCTTCATCAGGCTATTGAGGCGAAGGAGCATGTGAATGTCCGCAGGGAAAGCAAGACTCTGGCCACCATTACTTTCCAGAATTTCTTCAATAAATTCAGGAAGAAGGCTGGTATGACCGGTACAGCCCTGACGGAAGAGAAGGAGTTCCGCAATACCTACGGTATGGATGCGATCTCCATTCCCACCAATAAGCCTGTGGCGCGTATTGATTTGGATGACGCAGTGTACAAGACCAAGAAAGAAAAATTTAAGGCTGTGGTGGATGAGATCCAACGAGCCTATGAAAAGGGACAGCCTGTTCTGGTGGGCACCATCACCATTGAGACCTCTGAGATGTTAAGTAAGATGCTGAACCGAAAGGGGATTCCTCACAAAGTGCTGAATGCCAAGTTCCATGAACTGGAAGCAGAGATTGTGGCTGATGCAGGTATCCATAAGGCAGTCACCATCGCCACCAATATGGCTGGCCGTGGTACGGATATTAAGCTGGATGAGAAGGCTGTGGAACTGGGCGGGCTCAAGATTATCGGTACGGAGAGACATGAGTCCAGACGTATCGACAACCAGTTGAGAGGTCGTTCCGGACGTCAGGGAGATCCGGGAGAATCACGGTTCTATATTTCCCTGGAGGACGATCTGATGCGCCTGTTTGGGTCTGACCGTTTGATGGACATGTTCAATGCCCTGGGAGTGCCGGAAGGAGAACAGATCGAGCACAAGATGTTGTCCAGTGCCATTGAGAAGGCCCAGAAGAAGATTGAGAATAACAACTATGGAATCCGTGAGAACCTTCTAAAGTACGATGAAGTGGCCAATGAACAGCGTGAGGTGATCTATGCGGAACGCCGCAAAGTGCTGGACGGCGACAACATGCGGGATGTAATTCTGAAGATGGTAGCTGACATTGTAGAGCATGCTGTGGATATGGCTATTGCAGAAGATGCTGCGGCAGATACCTGGGATCTGAATGAGTTAAACTCCCTTCTGCTTCCCATTATTCCGCTGGAGCCGGTGGTGCTTACTGACCAGCAGAGGCAGACCATGAAGAAGAAGGAATTGAGCCACATGCTGAAGGAAAGAGCCGTGAAACTTTATGAGGCGAAAGAGGCTGAGTTCCCGGATGCAGAGCAGATCCGTGAAATTGAGCGGGTGATCCTTCTGAAGGTCATTGACAATAAGTGGATGTCCCATATTGATGATATGGACCAGCTGCGTCAGGGAATCGGGCTTCAGGCATATGGGCAGAGAGACCCATTGGTTGAGTACAAGATGAGCGCGTACGAGATGTTTGACGGTATGACGGCAGCGGTGAAGGAAGATACTGTGCGAATTCTGTTCCATATCCGTGTGGAACAGAAAGTAGAGCGGGAGCCGGCTGCCAAAGTGACTGGAACCAACCGGGATGACAGCGCAGGGAAGGCTCCTGTGAGAAAGACGGTTCAGAAGATTTATCCCAATGACCCATGCCCTTGTGGAAGCGGAAAGAAATACAAGCAGTGCTGCGGGCGGATAAAATAGGTTACAATTCCCACGTAACTAAAAGAGTACAATATAAAAAAGATCGGAGATTAAGAAAGAAGGTGACACAGTGGTAGAATTGGATCAGTTTAAATACACATTATCGACCTTTGAAAAACCATTAGTGGAAGTGAGGGATTCACTTTGACCTGGACAACAAGGAGAAACGGATTGCCGAGTTAGACAGGTCTATGGAGGAGCCAGGCTTCTGGGATGATCCGGAGCGCTCCACCAAGCTGATGAAGGAAGCCAAGAACTTGAAAGACACCGTAGAAGGCTTTAGGAAGTTGGAACAGCAGTATGAAGATATCAGCGTTCTCATTGAGATGGGATATGAGGAGAATGATCCGGAGGTGATTCCGGAGATTTCCCAGATGCTGGAAGAGTTTGAAAGGGAATTGGAGGATATTCGGATCACTACGCTTCTGTCTGGCGAGTATGATGACAGCAATGCAATCCTGCGGCTGAATGCCGGAGCGGGAGGAACCGAGTCCTGCGACTGGTGCAGTATGCTCTATAGGATGTACTGTCGTTGGGCGGACAAGAAAGGATTTACCACAGAGGTCTTGGACTATCTGGATGGAGATGAAGCCGGGATAAAGTCGGTGACCGTTCAGATCAATGGTGAGAAGGCCTATGGATATCTGAAATCCGAGCACGGTGTCCATCGTCTGGTAAGGATTTCTCCGTTTAATGCGGCTGGGAAACGGCAGACCTCCTTCGTGTCCTGCGATATCATGCCAGATATCCAGGAGGATCTGGATGTGGAGATCAACTCAGATGATCTTCGGATTGATACGTACCGTTCCAGTGGTGCTGGTGGCCAGCATATCAACAAGACTTCCTCTGCCATTCGAATCACCCATCTTCCCACAGGGATCGTGGTTCAGTGCCAGAATGAACGGTCTCAGTTTCAGAATAAAGATAAGGCGATGCAGATGTTGAAGGCAAAGCTGTATATGCTGAAGAAGCAGGAGAATGCCGCTAACCTTTCGGATATTCGGGGGGATGTGGCTGAGAACGGCTGGGGAAGCCAGATACGGTCTTATGTTCTGCAGCCTTACACAATGGTAAAGGATCACAGAACCAACGAGGAGAGCGGCAATGTAGGTGCAGTGCTGGATGGTGGCCTGGATCCGTTTATCAGCGCGTATCTGAAGTGGATCCGGTTGGGTAAAGAGAAGAAATAAGGGGGCTCGTTCAGGGGGGAGCTGAATGGTGGCCGGATAAGACAGACACCGGGGCGGAATGGAGAGAATATGATAAACGTTGCAATTATGGGATACGGAACCATCGGTTCCGGAGTCTACGAGGTTTTGGAAACAAATAAGGAAATAATTGCTGCCAATGTAGGGCAAGAACTACAGGTAAAGTATATCCTGGATCTGAGAGAATTTCCTGGAACAGCAGTGGAGGAAAAGATTGTTCATGACTTTTCAGTCATTGTTCAGGATGAGGAGATTCAGATTGTGGTAGAGACGATGGGTGGCTTAAACCCGGCTTATCCATTTGTGAAGGCTTGTCTGGAAGCTGGAAAGCATGTGGCAACATCCAACAAGGCCCTGGTGGCAGCCTATGGTACAGAACTGCTGGAGATTGCCAGAGAAAAACAGGTGAATTTTCAGTTTGAAGCCAGCGTAGGTGGCGGGATACCGATTATCCGACCATTGTATACTTGTCTTATGGGCGAGAGGATTCAGGAGATTACCGGAATCCTGAATGGCACCACCAATTATATTTTGACGAAGATGGACAAAGAAGGGGCTTCTTTTAACGGAGCTTTGAAGGAAGCCCAGGATTTGGGATATGCGGAGAGGAATCCGGAGGCAGATGTAGAAGGACATGATACCTGCCGAAAGATCGCAATTCTGACGGCAATGGCATCTAAAAAAGAGGTCCATTACCAGGACATCTATACAGAAGGAATCACCAAGATCACGGATATTGATTTCAAATATGCAGGAAAGATGG
>JAETTS010000492.1 GCA_021769025.1 Enterocloster bolteae | reverse complement strand
TTTCCACACCAAACAGGGTTTTCACATCAATGATTCCGATACCCCTCAACTCAATAAAATGTTTGGTGATGTCCGGCGCAGTCCCCACCAAGGTTACATCGCTAACCTTGCGGATCTCCACCACATCGTCTGTAACCAGGCGGTGGCCTCGCTTGATCAGTTCCAGGGCAGCCTCGCTTTTTCCAATGCCGCTTTCTCCCATGATCAGGATCCCCTCGCCGAATACATCCACCAATACGCCATGGATGGTGATGGACGGAGCCATCTTGACCTTCAGCCAGCGGATGATCTCCGCCATCAGATCCGATGTGGGCATATCGGATACCAGGCAGGGCACATCGTAATAATTGCACCGTTCCAGCATGTTGTCATCCGGTATCTGGCTTCGGCTGTACACCAGGCAGGGAATTTTCGCCTCCAAAAGCTGGTCGTAAATCTGAATCTTCCGATCCGGATCCATCTGGCGGAGATATTCCTGCTCCACATAACCGATGATCTGCACACGCTCGTTGTCGAAATGATCAAAAAATCCGGCCAGCTGGAGAGCCGGACGGTTTACATCCGGATGAGTTAAAACCGCCTTCTCCATGTCAATCTCCGGTGTCATATTCTTTAGCTTCATCTTATCAATAAATTCCTGAATAGTTACGCCGTACATGTGTTCTATCTCCTTCCCCTTGTGTACTGAAACATTTATCTGGTAACATTGCACAGGACAGCGCGTCCCTTTGATGGGACATTGCGGTTCATGGGCAAGGCAGATAAATGAGACGATACTGGCCGCTTAGTAAATCAGCGGAAAAACTGATACACGCTTTCCGCTGCCTTCCGGTTCATTCCCGGAACCGTTTCCAGCTGCTCCACACTTGCGTCTTTTACAGCCTCCAGAGACTTAAACTGTCTCATAAGCGCCCGCCGCCTGGTAGGGCCGATATCTGGAATATCATCCAGTATGGACTTCACCTGCCCTTTTCCCCGCAGGCTTCTATGGTATTCAATGGCAAACCGGTGGGCTTCGTCCTGGATTCTGGTAATAAGCCGGAATCCTTCTGAATGCTTGTCAATGGGAACCTCCACATTGTTGTAATAAAGCCCCCTGGTCCTGTGGTTGTCATCCTTCACCATGCCACAGACTGGAATCTCCAGATTCAGGCTTTTTAGCACCTCCAGGGCAATGTTCACCTGCCCCCTGCCTCCGTCCATCATAATCAGATCCGGAAAGCGGGTAAAGCTTCCCAGGGTCTCATCCATGCCTTTTTCTTTCAATGCCATGGCCTCCTCCATGCCGTGGCTAAAGCGGCGGGTAAGAACTTCTTTCATGGAAGCGTAATCATTGGGTCCCTTCACAGTCCTTATCTTAAACTTTCGGTAATCACTTCTCTTCGGTTTTCCGTCCTCATAGACGATCATAGAGCCAACGGATTCCAGGCCGCTGGTATTGGAAATATCATAGGCCTCGATCCGCCGTACCCGCCCAAGGCCGATAAGCCCGCCTACTTGATTCATGGCTCCGATGGTGCGAAGTTCTTCTCTCTTGATCTTTTCCTTGTCCTGGGAGAGGACCAGGGCGGCATTTTTCTCCGCCAATTCCACCAACCGCTCCTTCTGGCCCTTTTTGGGCACCGTGATCTTTACCTTCTGGCCTCGTTTGGCCTCAAGCCACCGGCTGATCACTTCCATATCCTCCAGTTCTGTCTGAACCCAAAGTTCTCTGGGAACAAAGGGGGTTCCGGAATAGAACTGCTTCACAAAGCTGGTTAAGATCTGCTGGTTGTTCTCCGCTGTTCCCACAGTCACATGAAAATGATCCCGGCCGATCAGTTTGCCTTCCCTCACAAAAAATACCTGAACCACCGCATCGGTCTCATCCTTTGCCAGGGCGATGATATCCCGGTCTTCCATGCTGTTGCTGGTGATCTTCTGCTTCTGGGCTACTTTTTTCACGCTGGATAGAAGCTCCCTGTACTCAATGGCCTTCTCGAAGTCCATCCTCTCCGCCGCATCTGCCATTCTCTCTTCCAAAAGCCGCAGAATGTTATCGTACCGCCCGTTCAAAAACTCCAGGGCCTGGCCCACAGATTCCCCATATTTCTCCTTATCGATAAAACCCTGGCATGGGGCATCACACTGCTTGATGTGATAATTCAGGCAGGGCCGCTCCTTCCCCATATCCTTGGGAAGGTTTCGGCTGCAAGTGCGGATCCGATACAGTTTGTGGATCAGGTCAATGGTGTCCTTCACCGCTCCTGCACTGGTGTAAGGGCCAAAATATTTATTCTTGTCTTTGGCCATGGTT
>JAETTS010000491.1 GCA_021769025.1 Enterocloster bolteae | reverse complement strand
TCCAACCAGTCCAACAAAGAGGGAATCCGCATTGTGCTGGAACTGAAAAAAGATGCGGATGTGGAGCGGATCAAAAACATATTATATAAGAAGACAAAGCTGGAGGATACCTTTGGGGTCAACATGCTGGCTATTGCGGACGGCAGGCCGGAAACCTTGAACCTTCGGGGGATTTTAAGAAATTATCTGGATTTCCAGTATCAAAACAGCAGGAAGAAGTATCAGATCCTGCTGGATAAGGAAATGGAGAAGAAGGAGATTAAGGAAGGGTTAATCAAGGCCTGTGATGTGATTGACCTGATCATCGCCGTGCTGCGAGGGTCTAAGAATCTAAAGGATGCAAAATTGTGCTTAACCACAGGGGATACCAGCAAGATCAAGTTCCGGGCAGCCGGGTTTGAGGAGGATGCGAAGAAACTTCGTTTTACGGACAAGCAGGCAACGGCTATCCTGGAAATGCGGCTGTATAAGCTGATCGGGCTTGAGATCCTGGCTCTTGAGAAGGAATACAAGGAGACGTTGCGAAAGATCAAGGAATACAGCCGGATCTTGAAGAGCAAGGAGGCCATGGACCAGGTGATCGTGGAGGATCTGGATGCCATCAAGGAGGAGTTTGCCCTTCTTCGTATGACAGACATCGAGGATGGGAAGGAAGCTGTGTACCAGGAGACTCCCATGGAAGTGCAGGAGGTTGCATTTATCATGGATCGGTTCGGTTACTGTAAACTTCTGGACAAGACCACCTACGAGAGGAATCAGGAGACTGTGGAGGGGGAGCATCCCTTTGTAGTGCGGTGCATGAATACGGACAAGATCTGCCTGTTTACAGATGTGGGAAGCATGCATCAGGTGAAGGTGACGGATATTCCCTTTGGCAAGTTGCGGGAGAAAGGGACTCCCCTTGAGAATATCAGCAAGTACGACGGCACGAAAGAGAAGATCTTATTTCTGACCAGCCTTGACCAGATGATGGGGAAACAATTGATCTTTGCCACAAAGATGGCTTTGGTAAAATTGGTTCCGGCGGAGGAATTCATCACCAATAACCGGATGGTGGCCTCTACCAAGTTCCAGGATGACGACAAGCTGGTGACTGTCCGGCTGGCGGCGGCAGGCGACGTGGTGCTCCAGACGGTGAACGGGTATTTCCTGCGGTTTGACGGGGCAGAGATTTCGGAGATGAAGAAGAATTCCAAAGGTGTCCGGGGAATGAAACTGGAGCGTGAGGATGAACTGGAACATCTGTACCTGGTGAATGAGGATCCGGTGGTGGTCTATAAGAAGAAGGAGATTCAGCTAAGCCGCCTGAAGGCGGCCAAGAGAGATGGGAAGGGAACGAAGGTAAGGCTGTCCTAATGAAAAGGTATTGGACTTAGGGCGCGATGCCCTGGCATGATCACCAGGTTGAAGGGGCGGCAGCGTAAAGCATGCATCCTTTCAAAATAAAAGAAGCATGCAGATAAAAAAATTTATGTAGAGGAGAAGAGAATGATGGCAGAGTTAAAAGTACCAACCCCTCATATTCAGGCACTTGATGGGGAGATTGCAGAGACAGTTTTGCTTCCCGGGGATCCGCTGAGGGCAAAGTTTATTGCGGATACGTTTTTGACGGATGTAAGGCAGTTTAATGGGACAAGGAATATGCTGGGATATACAGGGAAATATGAGGGCAAGCCGGTATCGGTTATGGGAACCGGTATGGGATGTCCGTCCATCGGGATTTATTCCCATGAACTGATTCATTTTTATGGATGTAAGAACCTGATTCGTGTGGGTACGGCTGGGGCGTTGAATCCAAAGTGCAAGGTGCGGGACATGGTGTTCGGCATGGGAGCGTGTACCACTTCCAATTATGTCCGGCTGTTTGGGCTTCCAGGGGATTATTCTTGTATTGCAAGTTTTGAACTGCTGTCCAAGGCGGTGGAAAGCGCCAAGGCTCTGGGGCTTTCCTATCATGTGGGGAATGTCTTAAGCTCGGATATGTTCTATGGGCCCCAAAAGCAAGCAAGCGGCGGTATGACCTGGGCGGATATGGGGGTTCTGGCAGTGGAGATGGAGGCAGCGGCGCTTTATAGCAATGCGGCGGCAGCAGGGGTTCATGCGCTGTGCATTGTCACGATCTCTGACTCGGTGGTAACCGGTGAGGCGACCACAGCCCAGGAGAGACAGACTGCGTTTACCAATATGATGAAGGTGGCTTTGTCATTGGCGTAGGATAGGGTTGTTGTTATGATAAAGAAAGACTGATAGATAGTGGTTTCTATGATTTAACCACTGTTTATCAGTCTGTGTCTGCCACGTAAGCTTTTTC
>JAETTS010000490.1 GCA_021769025.1 Enterocloster bolteae | reverse complement strand
CATTGAGGCAGATAGAGAGGTACAAGGACTTTGTGAAAATGCTGGAGGCCAGGGGGATTACCATTCCTGTCAACCATATCTCCAACAGTGCAGGGATTCTTGATATGCCAGAGACCGACTGGGGAAACCTTATTCAGGCAGGACGGCACAGGATTCTGGCCCGGGCCGGAATCTCCATGTACGGGCTTTATCCTTCCGATGAGGTGAAGAAGGAGCCGGTTCTCTTAAAGCCGGTGATGGAGCTTAAAAGCGTTATCACTTACATAAAGGAGATAGAACCTGGGGCAGAGGTCAGCTATGGAGGAACATTTGTAGCCAGAGATTCTATGACGGTGGCAACGGTATCAGCAGGATACGGAGACGGATACCCCAGAAGCCAATCGGGAAAAGGATATGTGCTGATCCGGGGGAGGAGGGCGGCCATCCTGGGCCGGGTATGCATGGATCAGATGATCGTGGATGTAAGCGGTATACCGGAGGCCAGGGAGGGGGATACCGTCACTCTGATCGGAACAGATGGAGATCAGCAGATACCGGTGGAGGAACTGGCAGATATCGGCGGTGGCTTTCACTATGAGATTGTCTGTGACATCGGAAAGAGGGTGCCGAGAGTTTACTTGAGGAATGGAGAAATCATAGGTACAAAAGATTATTTCCAAGATCTTTACCAGGGTTTTGTACGAAAATAATAATGGTTCCTTATCCAGGCAACAGAAAGCCTGTCATATTCATAAAATATTAGGAGACCGTTTTGGCAGTATCTCCGTGGGAAATGAATACACCGGCAAAAAGCGGTCAATACTAATCTTAAGAATATGACAGACGGAGAGTGAAAACGTGATTATCAGACGAGGTGACATTTATTATGCAGACTTAAGGCCGGTGGTAGGCTCCGAGCAGGGAGGCGTCCGCCCGGTGTTGATTATACAGAATGACATAGGCAATAAACACAGCCCAACCGTGATCTGTGCGGCGATTACATCAAAGATGAACAAGGCGAAACTGCCTACCCATGTGGAATTGGATACAAGAAGGTGTGACATGATAAAGGATTCTGTGATTCTTTTAGAGCAGCTGCGCACCATCGATAAGCAGAGGCTGAAAGAGAAGGTCTGCCACATCGACGAGGAACTTTTGGAGAAAGTGGACTGTGCTCTACGGGTTAGTTTGGAACTGCCTACATAGTCCGCCATTGACGAAAGCCGGAGAGTTTGATATATTGAAAACAAGGAAAAGAAACCGATTTCCGGGCAAAGCTTGTTCCGGAAGAAGATAAAAAGGAGTGGAAGAGAACATTCATGGACGATGGTTATTGGCCTTACAGTATTGGCTTGTTTTTCTTATTTGTTATACTGGAGGCTGTATTCTATGGTTTTGGCTCTGCGGTTCAGAATATGAACGCAGCAAATCTGGAACGAGAGGCAGGTGAGGGGAACAAAAAGGCTGAAAAGCTTCTGATGATCGCAGGCAGGCCGTCCAGATTCATCAATTCGATACGGATCGTGTCCAATGCCATAGGTATGTTTATCGGCGCATATATGATAGGAAGGTGGAGCAGGCAGCTGGAGGAGACGGTTCCGTTTCTGGCTGGAGAGACCGGCCGCCTGATTCATGGGGCGGTGTTGGTGGCGGTGGGAATTCTGGCTTTGGTGCTGCTTATAAGCTTTGGCATTGTGATTCCCAAGCGCTGTGCCGCCAAATACCCGGAAGAATGGGGATATGCGCTGCTTCCCTTTATTTCTGTGGTGATCATCCCCCTAATGCCTTTTATCTGGGCAGTTATCAGCCTGTCCACCGTGGTTTTAAAGCTTTTAGGGGTTGACATCAGCGCCAGCGAGGAGAATGTGACAGAAGAAGAGATCATGTCCATGGTAAATGAAGGCCATGAGCAGGGAGTCCTGGAGGCCAGCGAGGCGGAAATGATCACCAATATCTTCAAGCTGGATGATAAAAAGGCCGGGGACATCATGACGCACCGGACCAATCTGGTGATGATCGACGGGGCTTTGCCTTTAGAGGAGGTTATTCGGTTTATCCTATCCGAGGGGAAGAATTCCCGCTATCCGGTGTATGGGGAGGATATGGACGATATCATCGGAATCCTACATATGAAAGATGCCATGATCTATGCAGAAAAAGAGGGGCGGAGCCAGATGCCGGTAAGCCAGATTCCCGGGCTTCTCAGAAAGGCCCATTTTATTCCGGAAAGCCGGAGCATTGATCCTCTGTTCAAGGAGATGCAGTCACAGAAAACTCACATGGAAGTGGTGGTGGACGAGTACGGACAGATTGCCGGAATCGTCACTATGGAGGATAT
>JAETTS010000489.1 GCA_021769025.1 Enterocloster bolteae | reverse complement strand
ATCCAGCTGGATGGTGCCGCACTGCCAGGTTCTTCCGATGGCATCCACCAGATGGAAATCGATCTTCGGACCGTAGAATGCACCGTCTCCCTCATTGACCACATAGTCAAGTCCCAGCTCGTCCAGGGCCCCCTTCAAGCCTTCCGTAGCCATCTCCCAGTCCTCATCACTGCCCATGCTGTCTTCCGGCCTGGTTGACAATTCCACATAGTACTTGAATCCAAACAACGTGTACACCTGATTGATCAGCCTGGCAACGCCCATGATCTCATCCTTGATCTGATCCGGAGTCATGAAAATGTGGGCATCGTCCTGATTAAAGCACCGTACCCTCATCAGGCCGTGAAGCTGCCCAGACTTCTCATGGCGGTGTACCAGACCGATCTCTCCCATACGAAGGGGCAGGTCACGGTAGGAACGAGGCTCTGACGCGTAGACCAGCACGCCTCCTGGACAGTTCATAGGTTTTACACAGTAGTCCTGGTCATAAATCACTGTGGTATACATATTATTTTTGTAGTGGTCCCAATGGCCAGATGTCTCCCACAGGCTTCGGTTCATGATAATCGGCGTGGAGATCTCCACATAACCTGCCTTCTTGTGAATCTCTCTCCAGTACTCCAGAAGGGTATTCTTAAGCACCATGCCCTTTGGAAGGAAAAATGGAAATCCAGGGCCGGCATCGTGCATCATAAACAGTCCCAGTTCCCTGCCCAGCTTCCGGTGGTCTCTCTTCTTGGCCTCCTCGATCATCGTAAGGTAGGCTTCCAGATCCTCTTTCTTGGCAAATGCTGTGGCGTAAATACGGGTCAGCATCTTATTGTGCTCGTTCCCTCTCCAGTATGCGCCTGCAAGGCTGGTTAATTTGTAAGCCTTCCCCACATCCTTGGTATTCATCAGATGGGGGCCGGCACACAGGTCCGTGAATTCTCCCTGCCTATAGAAACTGATCTCTTCGCCTTCCGGCAAGTCCTCAATCAGCTCTACCTTGTACGGCTCCTCCTTCTCTCCCATAAGCGCCAGCGCCTCATCCCTTGGAAGGGTAAACCGCTCAAGGGGCAGGGCTTCCTTGATAATCTTCTTCATCTCCGCCTCAATCTTATCCATATCCTCAGCAGAGATTGGGGAAGCAAAATCAATGTCATAGTAGAATCCGTCTGCAATGGAAGGCCCGATGGCCAGCTTTGCATCCGGATACAAGCGCTTTACCGCCTGGGCCATCACGTGGCTGGCTGTGTGCCTTAAGGCCGCCAACCCTTTTTCATCCCTGGCTGTCAGGATATTCAGGCTGCAATCCTTGTCTACCACAGTCCTCAGATCCACGCTCTCCCCGTCAATCTCCCCTCCACAGGCCATTCTGGCCAGGCCGGAACTTATATCCGCCGCAATATCGATGACCGACATGGGCTGGGAGTATTCTTTTATACTGCCGTCTTTCAATGTTACTTTCATGTCCATTCTCCTTTTCCTTATCATGTACTCTCCGCGTCTTTTTGCGCCTGATTTTGTGAGATGGTACCCATTGACACCAAAACGCCCCTTCCCACAGTCCAGATACCTGCAGGAAGGGGCGATCATATCGCGGTTCCACCCTTTTTTATGAACGGTTTCCTACCGTCCACACCTTTTTTGATGATAACGGAATCACCGGACCTGATTAAAGGCCGCTCTGGGGTGGTATTCAGATAAGATTTCTGTAAGACGGTTCCACCTTGTCCGTCTCTCTCTGAACATTCCTCATATCCTACTGTCCCCATCAACGCGTTGTCTGTCTTTGATTATAGCATTGGTTTTCATTTTGTCAAGTGTAACCGTGTCCTTGTCTCAAGTTGTCTCGAGTTCCCTGCCCCAAAAATTTAAGACATCCAGGTTGAGCAGACAGAAACGTCATTGTCTGTGCTCCAGATAACACCCCTTCTCGTGAGAATTGACTACCCCTATTGCCTGCAGATATGCATAGATAATCGTCGTTCCCACAAATTTCATTCCTCTCTTTTTCAGATCCCCGGAAACCTGATCTGAAAGCGCGGAATGTGCCAGCCCTGTTTCATACACGGTCTTGCCGTCTGTCCAGTGCCAGATATAATTGGAAAAACTTCCGAACTCCGCCTGGATCTGGCGGAAAATCTCTGCATTGCTTACTGCGGCATGGATCTTCCTTGCATTGCGGATAATATCCGGATTCTCCTTAAGCTTTTGCATCTTCTGTTCATCATACCCGCTTACTGTTTCCAGGTCAAAGCCATCAAATGCTTTCCGGAAGCTTTCCCTTTTATTCAGCACGCACTCCCATGTAAGCCCTGCCTGAAAGCCCTCCAGCAC
>JAETTS010000488.1 GCA_021769025.1 Enterocloster bolteae | reverse complement strand
GCTCCGACATTCCCCGGGTCAATGGCGATGCCTGCCATTATTTTCCCAATGTCCTGGGCCATGAATTCTCCGGAACCATTGAGGAAGTGGGAGCCAATGTCACCAGTTTAAAGCCAGGAGACCGGGTAGCCGGCGTGCCGTTAGTTCCCTGCATGAAATGCGAAGACTGTCAGAAAGGGAATTACTCCCTCTGCAAGCACTACAGCTTTATCGGTTCCAGAGAGTTTGGAAGCTTTGCAGAATATGTGGCAGTGCCAGAGAAAAATGCGGTTCCCTTCGATGACTCTGTATCCTTTGAGCAGGGTGCCCTTTTTGAGCCGGCGACCGTAGCGCTCCACGGCCTTATGCGGGTTCCTTACGAAGGCGGAAAAACCGTTGCCGTCTTAGGTGGCGGAACCATCGGCATGTTCGTCATGCAGTGGGCCAAAATCTACGGTGCGCAAAAAGCAGTGGTATTCGATATCTCCGGGGAACGGCTGGCCCTGGGAAAGCGCCTGGGCGCCGATGCCTGCATCAACACCTTGGAGGATGATTTCATGAATCAGGCCATGGCACTGACCAATGGCCGGGGATTTGACTATGTATTTGAAACTGCAGGCAATACCGTCACCATGAAGATGGCCTTCGATTTGGCCGCCAACAAAGCCAACGTCTGTTTTGTCGGTACCCCCACAAAAGAGCTGACCTTCTCTGTCAGAGAGTGGGAAAATATGAATCGGAAGGAATTTTCCTTAACCGGTTCCTGGATGTCTTACAGTGCTCCGTTCCCTGGAAAAGAATGGGAATTAGTGGCATATTATTTCAAAACCGGCCAGCTAAAATTTGACGACTCTTTTATCTATAAGAAGATCCCCTTAAGCCGGATTGCAGAGGCCTTCCAGATGTTTAACATTCCAGGCGCCGTAAAAGGAAAAATTCTCATTGACAGCGAAAGTTAGGTGGTTATATGATAACAACAGTTACAATGAATGCTTCCATTGACAAAGCCTATTACATAAATCAGGCCATCGAAGACGGAACGGTTATGCGGGTAAACACCTGTATCAATTCTGCAGGGGGCAAAGGCTTAAACGTAGCAAGGATTGTTCGGCTGTGCAAAGCCCAGGTTCTGGCAACCGGGCTTGTAGGCGGGTTCAACGGCCAGTATCTGGAATCCCTGTTGGACAAAGATGGAATCCCCCATCAGTTTCTCCACATTGAAGGAGAGACCAGAAGCTGCATCAACATTATCGATAAAAAGTACGGCTCCACCGAATATCTGGAACCAGGCTGTGAAGTAACCCTTAAGGAAGAGCAGGCGTTTATCCATCAGTTTCCAAAGATGATCCAGGACAGCCAGGTGGTTACCATCTCAGGCAGCATTCCCAAGGGGGTTAGCACTGATATCTACGGCCGTCTCATCTCCATTGCAAAATCTATGGGAAAGCTGGTCATCTTAGACAGCAGCGGCGAAACGTTAAGAGAAGGCATCCCATGTCTCCCCACTGTAGTCAAGCCTAACCAGGATGAGATTCAGCAGCTTTTCCAGGTAACGATCCGGGATGCAAAAGAGATCATCGCCTATGCTCAAAAAATTTATGATCTGGGGATTCCTTATGTAGTCATTTCTTTAGGCAAAGACGGGGCCCTGATGATAGCGAAAGAGGGAGTCTTCCAAAGCAGCCCTCCGAAGGTGCCGGTAGTCAATACTGTAGGGTGCGGCGATTCTATGGTAGGTGCGCTGGCTGTCTCCCTGGAGCGGGGTGATTCTCCTAAAGAGGCGCTGAAGCATGCTGTAGCGGTAGCTACCGCCAATGCATTATCCCCCCGTACCGGCCATTTTGAGGAAGAGAACTATAAGCGGCTCTTAAAGGAGGTAACGGTAGAACGTCTTTCTCCTCCCTAGTACAGTGTTACACTAATCCAGCTGTCCCTTTGGTTCATGGAACACACAACATATCAATCAAACAAAGAAAAGAGGAAAACCTATGTCACTGGTTACAAGCAAAGAATTATTGTTACAGGCACAAAAAGGCGGCTATGCCATCGGTGCCTTCAACGTGGAAAACATGGAGATGGTACAGGCGGCCGTTGCAGCTGCTGAAGAACTTCGATCCCCGGTGATTCTTCAGACTACCCCGGCAACTGCCAGTTATGCAGATTTTGATTATTTCTATGCCAATGTAAAAACCGCAGCGGAGAAAGCCACGGTTCCGGTGGTCCTCCATCTGGACCATGGCAGCAGCTTTGAGGTTGCCATGAAAGCATTCCGGGCAGGTTACACCTCCCTCATGATCGACGGCTCCCATGGAAGCTTTGAGGATAACATTGCCGTCAGCAAGGCAGT
>JAETTS010000487.1 GCA_021769025.1 Enterocloster bolteae | reverse complement strand
GGTATGGGCGGATGAGACGGGGACAAAAGAAGGAGTGATAGCACCAAAAGAGTGTGTGACAACGTTGGCTGCGGTGCCAACCACACGGCCGACAGATCATGGTACCCTTCGGGTGGAAGGGCCCAACCTGGTGGATGCCAAGGGGGAAATGGTTCAGCTGTATGGTATGTCCACCCATGGAATCGCATGGTTTCCCCAATATATCAACAGAGAAGCATTCCAGACCCTTCGGGATGACTGGGGGAGTAATTGCGTACGCCTTGCCCTGTATACGGACGAGTATAACGGATATTGCAGCGGCGGAAACAAGGAAGAACTGAAACAATTGGTGGAGAATGGAGTCTCCTATGCCACAGAATTGGGCATGTATGTGATTGTGGATTGGCATGTGTTAAATGACAAAAATCCCAATGTCCACAAGGAGGAAGCCATACGCTTTTTTGACGAGATGGCATCCAAGTGGAAGGATCAAAACAATGTGATCTATGAGATCTGCAACGAGCCTAACTCCGGGACTACCTGGGAGGATATTGTATCCTATGCTGACCAGATTATTCCAGTCATCCGAAAGTATGACAGCGATGCGGTTGTCATCGTGGGCACGCCTACCTGGAGCCAGGATGTGGATCAGGCCCTGAAAGCTCCGTTAGCCTATGGCAATGTCATGTATGCCCTTCATTTCTATGCCGGAACCCATACGGACTGGCTTCGTAAAAGGGCGGAGGAATGTATCAAACAAGGACTTCCAATCTGCATCAGTGAATTTGGCATGTGTGATGCTTCCGGAAACGGAGCCAATGACTTTGTGCAGGCATCAAAATGGATGGAGTTGATTGAGAAGTACAATCTAAGCTACTTCTGTTGGAATCTGGCCAACAAATCTGAGACCAGCAGCGTCCTGAAACCGGAGTGTACAAAAGTTTCAGGATGGGAAGAATCTGATTTAAGCGAGGCAGGAGCGTGGATTCGGCAGCGGCTTAGAAGGGAGGGAAGGAAGCAGGAACCATCAGCCCGGTGACTCATCGGGCTGATGGGGCTGAGAAGAAAGACGAAAATTCTGTACCCAGTCGATAAGCCAGGAAGAGATGGTGACGGTTACCAGGGAATACACAACCTTTTTCCCGGGAATATAGGACAGGGACAAAAGAAGAACCGTCAGATCTGTGGCAAGATATGCAATGGAGATCCGGCAACGGGTTATGTGGGAGATGGTCAATGCCAAAGCGTCATCGCCACTGCTGGAGCCGCCTTGCCTTACCACCAAGCCTACGCCGATTCCGATAAAGCAGGCTCCCAAAACAGCCGAGGCCATGGGATGGCGGGACAGATCAGGCAAAACTGGGGGAATCAATTCCCACAGGCGAAAGAAACAGGAAAAGCTTAGGGTTGACAGGATCGCGGTTTTTAAGAATCCGGTGCCCAGATAACGGAATGCCAGGCCATAACAGCAAAAATCCAGGACAGGCGTAAGGATAGAGGGAGAGATGCCGAACCAGTGGTTGATCAAAAGGATGGCTCCAAGGACACCGCCTTCTGTAATGCCGGTTCTCTGGTGGATATTGCGCAGGCCGAAAGATGCAATGGCGGTTCCAATGAGAATTGGAATCAGTTTTTTGATCGTTTGGTTGGGAAGGAAGCGTCGGATAACAGGGGGAAGTGAGGAAGGTATGAGGCGGTTTGGTGCGTTCATGATAGAGTGGAACCCTTTCTAAATGTATTTAGCAAAACGAAAAGATATCAGGTTTGCTGTGTGTTGGCGTATGGGATCTGTGGAGTATTACTGACAAAGCCTGATAAGTAGATTACCTGATATTGGGGGGAAAGTCAAGAGGGTTGTTGCTGGCCGTCTGACAGATGGAAACTGTTAACACAAAGTCATAGCGTTTTGCAAGGGGACAGGAGACGAAGAAGTAAAACAACTTTGCTCATCAGGAGTATGTTATATTACGTTTATCGATTATGTGTTTGAGGAAAAGAGTAAATTGATGAGTCATTTCCGCATTGAAACGAATCTGTCAGACGGGGGCTTTGGGAATAACCGGGCTCTTGAACTTTCTATTTCAACTGCAGATTCTCATTGGTTTTGAAATTTCTTAAAGATATGCCGATACATATGTAATCCCTGCTATTTTATCAAGTTCAGTTGGGACTTAAGTTCAGGAGAAGCCAACTTGTTGAGGCTGTTTTCATCCTTTTACTATATATTTACCATGTACGGAACAACTAGAAATGTTAAAGAAAAAGGGGGAGCCATTGACTTGCATATGTCTGATATTGAAGGTAAAAAAAGAAAGGCTGACAGGGAGCGTGAACCCCTGCCCTGCCTTTCTA
>JAETTS010000001.1 GCA_021769025.1 Enterocloster bolteae | reverse complement strand
TTCCAGCAAGCCACGCCGGCCAGATCCGCTTCCCTAATCTGTTCCATTTTAAGCCCCAGAGAAGTTTCATCTTCTACCCAGATAAGCTTAAGGCCCTCCTCCGTCTCCAATTCCCCGTAATACTGCCCCAGTTCCTCCTGCCAATACAGCTTAACCTGGTTCTCCTCGATCCAGCTGCCAGTAGCCGCTATGCCAAGAGCAGAAGAAGTTGTCTCGTCTCCGTCTTCTGTCCATACCCTGGTGTAAAATGGGATGGCACAGATCACTTTTTCCTTGGGAACCTCATGAATGGTATCTTGAATTCCTTTCTCTACATAGGCTAACGATGAGACCGAACCAGCTTCCCCGCCGGCATAATGCTCATCATAGGCCATAATAATCACATAATCTGCCACTCTCCCTTGCTCTGCGCGGTTATAGAACGACGTATATGCCGAGGGAACATAGTTATCCACCGACAAAATAATCCCTTCCTTGCGGCAGGATACAGAAAGTTCACGGATAAACTGAACATAGTGGGGACCAGCCTCCGGCTTGATTCCTTCGATATCCAGATTGATTCCATCTATCCCGTATTGCTTTACCTCATCTATCAGATGGGCGATCAGTTCCTTTCTCACAGATGTCCTGGCAAATAGTACCTCAGACTTCACATTCTCCCCACGGTTAAAATTGTCCAGGACAGCCCAAACCTGCATCCCTTTGTCATGAACCAGATCCACATAGGACTGATCGGCAAACGAGTGATAGCTTCCCTCATTGTCTGTAAGCGCAAACCAGGTGGGGGCAATGACATTGACCCCTTTGGTGTTGGCTATCAGCTCCTCCAATGCCCCATTGGCCTCTGCTGTAGTCACCTGATGCCAAGCCAGGCAAATCTTTTCGTCCAGAGAAATGGAACTGTACAAGGGCTCAACAAACAGGTCTGTCTGTCTCTCCGTCCATGTCTCATTCATCCGCTTATTGGGAATATAGCCAATAAATCCATCTTCCGTGCGAACCTTGGACCACTCGGTCATCTGTTCCAGAATCCGGAATTTCCCCCCCTTTTCAAGGGTTGTAATAATCGGGCTTTTGATTCCTCCCAGTTCCCTTACTGCTGTCTTCTTCTTAACGTCTCCCAGCTGCCAGGATTGTCCGGAACGGTTGATATAAATGCGTTTATATTCTTGTGTATTGTACACTTCCGTATGGATATCCGTGTAGTTGCCAACCAGGCCAGCGGAAAGGTAGATCTCATCGCCCTCAACTAAAATCAGAGGCTTCCCCTCACTTCCCATGGTTCTCCTGTCCGCATAGACAATGGCATCCGGAAGCGTGTAAACCAGGAGTTTCTCTACTTCGTCCCAATAAAATTTTTCATTCAGCTGCTCATTCACCCACTGAATCGGAAGATAAGTCTGATTGTCCCTGGTAATTCCCTGTTCCTCCTGCAGCTCATCGTTAAGATATATTGCGGTCTTCTCTCCCTCCACACCGAGGAGCTGGCTGATATCCGCCTGCTCCTTTGTAGGAATGTACCTTTGCAGGATCCGTACCCCCAGTGTACCTGCCACGATTAAGACGATCAGCCCCACAACAATCAAATATGGGATCAGCTTTTTTTTCAAATTGAATCCTCCTGCGTAATTTCCATTCTTACCAAATTGTTTTATTGTCCTCCGGACGTACTCCTTCCGGGGGATGCACATGATTTGCCAATGACTTTGTCCTCCTTCGTCGGACAGCAAATCAGCGCTGGTATAATCTCTGTCGAGATTATACCATATTTTCTGCAGCTTGTATCTTAAGTTTCTATTAAAAGAACCCCTATCCCATGCCCTGTCTTTGGCTGCAGACGGAAAATGATACTCCCAGAGCTCCCGTTTTTCCAACAATCTTATTTTATCGGTTGTATACCAGGTCAAAGTGAATCTCTTTCAGCCTTCCGTCCCCTGACCCTACATAATCGCACATGTAAAAAAAACCGTCCTCCCGTATCTGAAATATTTTCTCCCAATCACTATCCTTGGGCTGTTCTCCGTCAATATAGACTGGTATTCCCTTTGACTCATACCGTTTTAACCCATTAATATATTTTTTCTGATCTTCTTTCAGATACCGTTTTTTCATTTTCCCACTCTCCTGATTTCTCCGCTTCCTTCCCTGAAGGTTTGTGACACATCACTTGGAAGCGGAGTTGTCTAATTTACCATTTCCATTACATCAACCGTTTCATCCAGTCCGCTTGTTCTTTTGTGACTGTAAATGCATCTACTGAAAAGGGAATGCGAAGCACGGTGGGTTTGCGCCGTTTATTCCATTGTATTCTGGATTCCTCACTGCCAAACGCAGCCAGGCATTGCCAGCCATTTTTTATGGCCCATTCCTGCCATGTATCCGTCTCCCCAAATGCACCTTTTTGCCATTCGCTGAATGAAAGAATAAAAAATACTTTATGGCAGCGCAAAAGTTCTGCGCTTTTTAGTTCCTGTATTGCTCCAAAATCAATGACTATTTTCTGATACCGGTTCCGAAGACATTCTGCCAGGCAAAGTTCATCGGCTTCGGGATAAAAATCAACCTCCTGAATCTGATAAACTGTCTCCTGCTGTCCTGCTTCCGTACAGGCATTTCCAAGCCTTGCCATGTCGCCGTGATGATTCCACTCCAGAACCGCTGTTTTTTCTCCCCGCCCGCTGCAAAGATAGTTGGATGTCAGAACGCTGAAATGGGTTACGCCCACACCTCGCCCGGATCCAATCACCCCTATGATCTGTGACGGTTCATAGATACTTCTTGTTCTTTTTTTCCAAATACGCCTTTGATTGATTCCCATAGTTTCCCGTTTTTTTCTGTCCTTAACAGGAGCTTAAGTTCTTCCGCTAACATGCGGTAAAAGGAGTCTGTCTGCTGGGTTCGTAAAAAAGGATTGGTAAATTCCGGTGCCCGCAGGCAACGGTACTCTCCCGGCATCTTTTTTACCGCCCCCTGAACAACATGGTTATAGATAATTGTCATACGGAGGGCTTCTCTTCTCTCCCTCAGACAGTCAATTGCCTCCTCCCCTTCTTTCTGTTGCCACCACTTTCCTCCTGTTATAAAAAACCATAGGCTACACTCTTCCGTATCGGCCAACTTATTCCAATCACTTCCATAGTCTCTGACCACAACCGGATAGGTGCAGGGCTTCATATGAATCGCCTTTCCATAGCGGGGTTTCATCGGAAGGCCAAACACCGTATAAATGCCATAGGAATCTGTCTCCTTTCTTAAGGTTTCCGCCATGCAACGCACATGGTTGGACTGATTCCACTCTTCATACAGGCATTGGTATCCGTTCCTTGTCAGATATGCGCAAAGCCCAATGGCCAAGTGGGTCGTACCCGCGCCTGCATGGGCCCCGGCAAAAGCGATTATAAGAGATGTCTGCTGATGTTGTCTGACTCCTTCTGTTTTCGTAAGCAGTTCTTCCAGATCCTGCTTTAATTCAAGAGCAGATTGGTATCGTTTCTTTCTGTCCGTATGAAGACACCTGCGGATTATGATTCCCAAACGCCCTTTCAATTCTGTTTTCTGTCCTTCTGTCTGTCCGTGCCCAGTCAGTAAGAATGCCAACACTGCTCCAATCTGATATACATCGGTGTATATCCCCAGTTCTTCTTCCCCCTGCTGTTCTGGTGCACAGTAACCAGGTGTCCCATAGCGGCTGGGAGATTGATTGGCCTCTTTTAGCGTATCTGCGTGGTCAAAATCCAATAATTTTATCTGCTCATGACATAACAATAAATTTCTTGGCTGTAAATCAAGATACAAGATAGGGAATTCTTCTGCGGAATGCAGATAATGTACCAAGTCACAGATCTGGATTCCATAACGGATCACTGTGTCCTGGTTCAGATGACCTTTTCTTTTCATCAGGTCATAGAGTGAGTCTCCTTCCAGAAACTCTTCAATAAGATAACTACAATCAGATTCTTCTTCTAAATCATATACAATGGGAATGCCAGGATGCCGCAGCCGCTTAAGTAGCAGTGCCTCCTTCCGAAACCGCTGATAACAGACATCGGATTTTGGTACTTCCTTAATGGCCCGGTACTCATCCAGTTCCAAATGGTGGGCAAGGTATACGGTACCACTCCTTCCTCTTCCTAAGATGCGGAGCAGACGGTATTTCCCAAACAGAATCGCGTCTTCTATTCACTCGCCTCCTTTCCAACATTTTAACCATTTTCCTCAATTTCTTTCTCAACATCATCTCTTATAGACCATATATTAATACAAATTCCTCTTTTATGCAATGGCAAATTTGAAATTCCATAAATTTTTCATAAAAAAGTGTACATAGTAATTGCTATTTGACCGTATTATATAGTATATTTATATTGCATTATTTTATTCACTTTTAAGATAATGGTAAAACTACTTTTTCTGCAAAGGAAGTGATCCTATGAAAATAGAACGCATCAATGACAATCAGATTCGCTGCACTCTGACCAGTTTTGATCTAAGCGTAAGGAATTTAAACTTAAGGGAACTGGCATATGGAAGCGAGAAGGCGCGCAACTTGTTTCGGGAGATGATCCAGAAAGCTTCCAGTGAGGTTGGGTTCGAGGCCGAAGATATTCCGCTTATGGTAGAAGCCATTCCCTTGTCCAATGAAAGCGTCATGTTGGTTATCACCAAGATCGAAGACCCGGATGAGCTGGATACCCGGTTTTCCAAGTTTTCGCCTTATTCCGAGGAGGGAACCGACGCATTGTCCCAGTTGGCCAGTGAGCTGCTGGAAGGGGCGGACGGATTGGCCAAGCTTTTAGGACTTCCCTCTTCAGGCCAGGATGAGCGTTCCTCCCTGGAAGGTGAACCTACGGATTCGGACTCTTCTTCCAGCCTGGTATCTCCTGTACGCATCTACTCTTTCAGCAGCTTAGACCATGTTTCTGCTGCTGCCAGGGCTTGTGGGGATTTATATGATGGAGTGAATACACTATATAAAAAGCCAGGTACATTCCAATATTATCTGGTAGTCAAGGAAGAAGGATCCGATAATTTATCATTCAGCCGGGTCTGCAACATTCTGTCTGACTACGGGACGAAGATCCGTCATGAATATGCCAGTGAAGCTTACTATACAGAGCACTATGAGATCATCTGTAAAGATAAGGCACTCCAGGTTTTTAGGCGTATCTGAACATAACTGAAAAAGGAGCTGTCCCGGTTTGGACAGCCCCTTTTTACATCTTTGATACTGGTCAGCGTGTGGCCAGAACCTCATTCATCTTGGATACCAGATCATCACAGTCGATACCATGAACCATGCAGGCTTCCTCCAGGCTCTCCGCCTGAGCGGACGGGCATCCCAGACAATGCATTCCAGCTGACATAAGCATCTGCGGAATCAGTTCATCCATCTGAACCATCTGGCCGATCAACATATCTTTACTAATCTGCATTAGTATTTCCTCCTTTATCCGTACTGTATATTACTATAATACTTTTCTCTACGCTTGGCAAGGCCGAATTTTCTTCCCAAATCTGACATTCTCCTTTCATTAGTTTAAACTAACTAATATTGCTTTCAATTTTGTACAATTGCGCCTACAATTTCCACTTGAATATTTCCGGATTATAGTATAGAATGATAGCAAATGCATAGAATATAAGGAGGTAATAACCATGGCACGTGTTATCAGTGATGCTTGTGTATCTTGTGGTACTTGTGAAGGCGAGTGCCCAGTTAATGCAATTTCTCAGGGTGATTCCCAGTATGTGATTGACGCAGATACTTGCATCGATTGTGGTGCTTGTGAGGCTGCTTGCCCAACCGGCGCTATCAGCGAGGCTTAATTTATAATCCGCAAATACATAAATGCCTCTTCCATAACAGGAAGAGGCATTTATTTTCATGAAACAAAATCCAGGAGGACTTTATGAGCAGACCATTCATTGGCTTAACCCCATCCCATGACATCCATACCAACGATATCTCTATGCGAAATACTTACTTAGGTGCCGTTAAAGGAGCCGGCGGCGCTCCGGTTGTCCTGCCACTAGAGTTGGAAGAGCCGGATCTGAAGCAATTGGTTTCCATGCTGGACGGTTTCCTTTTCACCGGCGGCCCGGATGTCCATCCCTTTTTGTTTGGAGAGGAGACCCATATACACTGCGGAGAGGTGTCAGACAAACGGGATTCTCTGGAATTAACCCTTTTGCGTCTTGTTATGGAAGCGAAAAAGCCGATTCTAGGTATCTGCCGCGGAATCCAGCTGATCAATATCGGTCTGGGAGGCACCATATACCAGGATCTTCCCAGCCAGTTTCCCCAAGCCTTCCCCATTGCCCACAAGCAGCCGTTTCCTTATGCTACCCCGTCCCACTCTGTATCCATCGTTCCTGGAACCAGGTTGGCAAGTATCTGTCAGTCTTCAAGCATCAAGGTAAACAGCATGCATCATCAGGCTGTTAAAGACTTGGCCGCCGGATGTATCGTAAGCGGTACTGGGCCGGATGGGCTCATCGAGGCCATAGAAATGCCAGACTATCCGTTTCTGGTTGGCGTTCAATGGCATCCGGAGTATCTATGGGGTCAGGATCCATCCGCTGCCAGCCTGTTTTCACATTTTGTAAAAGCATGCGGATGATCCGTTCCATCACGGGGCTCCCTGCCAGGCAGAGGGCCCTATGGTTTCTAAAAAAGCTTCTTCCCGCTTTTTCCAAATTTCTTCTTTTTGAAAAAGGGCATCTTCGTTGCCGCTGCTTCCGCTCTCCCTCTTCCGTTTTTCTGATAGGCCCGTATGGTTTCATCCAACTGCTTGAACCGCTCTTCTTCCTTCTCATCATTGACACGAAGCAGATACTCCACTTCTTTCATCACCCGGTCGGTCACATTTTCACTGACATTTTCACTGATGGTCTCGCTGACATTTTCACTGACCTCTTTTGTTATTTCTTTGCTGATCCTCTCCATGTTGGCTTCCATAGCCTGTCCAATGATATGATTCATGATGCTCTGAAGCTGCGCCATCTTCTCAGACGTTATATCGGCTGTCTTAAACGGCTGTATGGGAGCGGCTGTCTCAAGGCTTATCTCCTGAGCTTCGGACTCCGTTTTACAGGCATTTTCCCCTTCCTTTTCTTTCTCTTTTGTCTGCCTCTCCTTCATATGCCCCTCTCTTATTTGGCTCTCTTTCCAGGCTGCTTTCATATCTTCCTCCATATAATCTTCGGCAATGATGATGTCATTCATCCCGCCTGACATTTTATTTAAGGCACCTTTGATTGCCTTCAGCTGGTATCCTTTCTCTTTCAGTTCCTTTATCTGACGAAATAAGCGGATCTGGTAATCCGTATAATACCGATGTCCCATCTCATTTCTTGGAATCTGCATTTCCAACTCATCCTCCCAATATCGAAGAACATGGGATTCCACATCTACCTTTTTGGCTGCATCTGATATCAAATAACGTATCTCCGCCATATGATCCTCTCCTTTGGTTCATAATAACACAATCCTTCTTTGCATTCTGTGTGCATGTCCATACCTTATTAACATCATATGACTTAAGAATAAATATTATGATTAAAAAATAAAAAAATACCGGCCCAGTGCTGTCTGCAAATCTGGTTTCCGGTATTTTGACAGAAATTTCGTAGTGTTTGTCTTTTGTGTCAGTATGTCAATGCTGTTCCGGCTGTCTGACCGCATTGACAAACTTCGTAAACTGAGGCATCCACAACAGATTCACGGTTCCAATAGGACCATTTCTCTGTTTGGCAATAATGACCTCCGCGATATCCTTCATTTCAGAATCTTTATTATAATAATCATCCCGGTACAGAAACATAACGACATCCGCGTCCTGCTCGATAGCGCCTGACTCACGAAGGTCTGAAAGCATAGGGCGGTGATCCGCCCTGGTCTCACAGGCACGGCTCAGCTGGGACAGAGCCACAACCGGAGCCTTTAACTCCCTGGCCAGAGCCTTCAGAGAACGGGAGATCTCAGAGATCTCCTGCTGACGGTTGTCACCGTTTTTCCCGCTTCCTGTCATCAACTGAAGGTAATCGATAATCACCATACCCAGCCCATGTTCCAGCTTAACCTTTCGGCATTTGGAACGCAGCTCTGTGACAGAAATCCCGGGAGTATCGTCAATAATCAGAGTGGAACTGCCAATGACTCCAACCCCCTCCACCACAGCGTCCCAATCCGAATCTGTCAAAGTACCTGTCCGCAGTTTCTGGGTATCTACATTGGATTCCATGGACAGCATACGGTTTACCAGCTGTTCCTTGGACATCTCAAGGCTGAATACCATGCATGGTATTCCCCTTCTCACCGTCACATAATCCACCACATTCAGGACAAATGCCGTCTTGCCCATGGAGGGACGGGCAGCAAGAAGAATCAGGTCAGAGGGCTGAAACCCTGATGTCTTGTAATCCAGATCGTGAAACCCTGTGGGAACTCCTGTAACTGTCTCCCTGGTCCTATATGCCTTCTCTATGTTCTCCAACACATTTAAAGCCACCTGGCGAATCGGAACAAACTCTCCAGAATTCCGATTCTGGAGCAGGTCAAAAATCTTCTTTTCTGTGTCTGCCAAAATGGTCTCCAAGGGCTCCCTACCCAGATAGCAGGTGTTGGCAATCTCCTCGTTGATCCGGATCAGCCTCCGCAACACAGCCTTTTCTTTTACAATGGTGGCGTAGGATTTCACATTGGCTGATGTAGGCACCGTGGTAATGATATCCCGGACAAAGTCCAGACTGGAAATCTCTGGCGGTACATCCTTCTCCTTCAATCGATCCTGGAGCGTCACCAGATCCACTGGTTTTCCTTCGTTAAACAGTTCAACCATCGCCTCAAACATAATGCCATAGGGGTGCTGATAGAAGTCATCTGCCGTGACAATCTCAGAAGCGGCGATGATGGCCTCCCGGTCCATCAGCATAGAACCGATGACCGATTGTTCCCCCTCAATGCTGTGAGGGAGTACCCGCTTTATGAGGGCTTCATCCATGGTATTCTCCTTACGCTTCTACTACCTTAACCGCCAGCTTTGCTGTCACATCCTTATGAAGCTTTACCGGCACCTCATGAGTTCCAAAGGTTTTTAACGGTTCTGGAAGCACCAGCTTCTTCTTGTCAATATCCAGGCTTAATTGGTCTTCAATTGCCTTGGCAATCTCTTTGCTTGATACGGAGCCAAACGCTTTTCCGTTGTCCCCTGCTTTGATGGCCAGGGTCACCGATGCTTTTTCCAGCTTATCTCCCAGTTCCCTTGCCGCTGCCAGCTGCTGGGCTGCGATCTTCTCTTCATTGGCCTTCTTAAGCTTTAAGTCATTCAAATTTTTTGATGTAGCTTCCACCCCTAGCTTTTTGGGCAAAATAAAATTCCGGGCGTAACCTTCATTTACCTTGACAACCTGGCCCTTTTTCCCCAGAGTTTTTACATCTTCTAATAAAACAATCTCCATTATCGTCTCCTCCTCGTCTCTTCTTTAGCTGACTTCGCCTTTTTCTATCATTTCTTTGATTACTTCTTTCAGTTTCTGCTTTGCCTCGTCAATGGAAACTCCTTTCAGCTGGGCTCCCGCCATAGCACGATGGCCACCGCCGCCTAAACGCTCCATCATCACCTGTACATTGACCTCATCTATGGAACGGGCGCTTAGGTAGATCATTCCATTATACTTAGACATTACCACAGAAGCCTTGATTCCCTTAATTTCCAACAATTCATTGGCCGCCTGGGCCGCAACAATCGTTGGATTCTCAATGCCCTGGGTGGGACATTCGCTGATAGCAAAGGCTTTCTCGAATACCTCTGCCTGGTTGACTGCCTGGGCTCTGGCCTTATAGTTCTCCATGTCGTCCCGAAACAGCTTTCTGACTCTGGTAATATCTGCACCGCAACGCCTTAGGTAAGCGGCTGCCTCAAAGGTACGAACTCCTGTCTGATTGTTAAAATTGTTGGTATCGATTACAATACCAGCATACATGGCATCTGCTTCCTGGGATTTGATCTTGATATCATCTGCAATGTACTGCAGCACCTCCGCCACCATCTCGCAGGCGGAAGAAGCATAGGGCTCCACGTAGGATAGCACCGCGTTGTCTATGATCTCGCTGCTCTGCCTGTGGTGATCCAGCACGACAATGGTCTTTACCATCTGGAGAAGCTGAGGCGCATCCGTAATGCTTGGACGGTTCACGTCCACCACCACAAGGATGGTATTGGCATCTACCAGCTCTGCCGCCTGCTCTCCGTTTAAAAACAGGTCATCCGGATACTGGTTGTTGACAAACCGCTCCATCACAGGGCGAACCGATGAAGTCACTTCGTTAATCACAATATGTGCCTTCTTGTCCAGGGCTGTTGCGATCCGGTAGATACCTACAGACGCTCCAAAGGAGTCCACATCCCCCAGTCTGTGGCCCATGATCAGCAAGCGATCCTTGGTCTCCATTAACTCTCTTAAAGCATGGGCCTTGACTCGTGCCTTGACTCGGGTGGTCTTCTCCTGCTGTTGAGATTTTCCGCCAAAGTATTCAATCTTCTCGGCGCTCTTGATCACCGCCTGGTCGCCTCCGCGCCCCAGGGCCATATCGATGGCCATACGGGCAAACTCATAGTTCTGCCCATAGGATCCGCCGTTCATGCCAAGGCCAATGCTTAATGTCACGGACATCTCATTGCCAATGTTTACTGCTTTTACTTCTTCCAGAATGGAGAAGCGTTGTTCCCGCATCTCCGGCACATAGTGCTGCTTGATAGCAAAAAAATATTTGTCCTTCTCCAGCTTTTTCACCACTCCGGTCATTCCCGAGATATATTTGTTGATCTTTCGGTCGATCAGAGCCATGAGGAGAGAACGGCGAACCTCCTCCACACTCTCTAAGGCTTCATCATAATTGTCCAGATAGATCAGGCCGGCTACCATTTTCTGATCATCAATCTCCTGTTTGTACTGCAGAATTTCAGTCTCGTCAAACAGATACACGGCAAAAAGCGAACTTTTCTGGCCTGCCTCCAAAAACTCTGCGGCCTGCTCATCCGGCTCCATCATCACTGGCTTCAGATCCATACGGTATTTTGATTCTCCAAAGGAAATGTGCAGGCTGGTGCTTTCCTTTAAGCTTGACAGCATATCTTTTGTGATTCCCGGAAACATAGATGGTAAGGTGCGCCCACTACTGTTATCTCCCTTCATCAGTTCTGCGAACCGGTCATTGGTCCATAAAATATAGCCAGTGTCATCGGTCATCGCATAGGGAAGATCCAGATCTGACAACAGTTTTTTCTGCACCCAGGCATAGTCCGCGGAGAATTCCACCAGACCGGCCAACAGCCGCTTTCGTTTGTAGACATAAAGAAAGATTGCTATGGCCAGATATACCAGGGTAAACAGGCATATGACCAGGCCGGCTGTTATATTGACAGCTCCTGCCGCCACATTCATAAGGACCACCAATGTCCCTAAGATCAGAGGCCATTGCAGATAGATTCCCAATTGGCCCTTTACTTTCTTTTTCTTATTCATAGGCTTTCTCCTCTGGAGGCACCGAATTGTGCTCTGCTTTCGGTATGACTCGTTTAAGTGTTCCCAGTATACCATAAGAAAAGCTTCAAGTCCATGACTTTGAATTTCCAAATATAAAAAAGAATCCTGCTCCGCAGGCCTCTCCGCCTGCGGCGGGTCGCTTAAACGTCATGATTCCTTTCCGCCACAGTGCGATCCTTAGGTCACTTTTTTGTATCATAGGACACACTTTCCTATGGTACAAAAAAGGACTGCTGCGGATCGCAGCAGTCCCATCCCTTTACTCCATCGTATATGGCATCAGCGCCAGATGACGTGCTCTCTTAACTGCAACTGTCAATGCTCTCTGATGCTTCGCACAGTTTCCTGTGATCCTTCTCGGAAGAATCTTGCCTCTCTCCGATACGTATCTCTTTAACTTGTTTGTATCCTTGTAATCGATCTCGCCATTCTTCTCACCACAGAACACACAAACTTTTTTTCTTCTGCGGATCGCGCCGCCTCTTCTGACCTTAGCGCCGTCAGCTTTATCATTCTTATTGAATGCCATGGTCTGCAACCTCCTTCTATAATCGATAACCCAACGATCCGTGATATTTAGTTAAACGGAAGACCTTCGTCCTCAACGCCGTCTGGAATATTCATAAATCCATCGCCGATGGCGCTGGCCGGAGTCGGCCTTGACACAGGCTGGTAGCTGTCGCCGCCTGCAGAAGCATTCTTACTGTCTGCAAATTCCTGGTCATCTACAATCACTTCCGTTGTATAAACTTTCTGTCCATCCCTGTTGGTATAACTTCCAGTCTGAATGCGTCCGGAAATCAAAACCCGCATTCCCTGACGGAAATACTTCTCAGCAAACTCCCCGGCCCTGTCAAATGCCACACAGGGAATAAAATCCGCCGTCTGCTCGCTTCCGTCCTGGCTCTGGCCTCTGCGGCCTCTCCGGTCTACAGCAAGGGTATACCTTGCAATGGCCATCGTTCTCTCGCCCTGGGAATATCTTACTTCCGGATCTCTGGTTAATCTACCCATTAGGATTACTCTATTCATTCGATCACGCTTTCTTTATCTGTTATGCATCTTGTCTTACGCATAAATATCTGATCACCGGTTCCATAATACGAATATGGGACTCCAATTCGTTTGGACAGTTGGAATCAGACTCGAACTGAATGAAGTAGTAGTATGCCTCTTTCATTTTCTGAATCTCATAGGCAAGTCTCTTCTTGCCCCATTCATCAATGTTGGTCACAGTACCGCCAAAACGGGTAATGTATCCCGTTACCTTCTCAATGGCAGCAGCTCTCTCTTCATCTTCGAGTTTTACGCTAAGAACAACAGCTAACTCATATTTGTTCATAGTTTCTTACCTCCTTATGGTCTCTGGCCCTCGTTTTCAGTTCCGAGAGCAAGGATTGATGTGTCACGGAAAGTTATTGTAACAGAAATTTCCTTAAAATGCAAGGGATTCTGTCAATTCTTGTATGAATTTTTTCTGAAAAGGGAATCGTTCAGATAATCCTTGAACCAATGCCGTTTAGTTAAGAATCCCCTCTCCAAGCTACGTTATCGCCATATACAAATATTCATTAAGAAACGGCAAGCATTGACCCAAAAAGAAATGCACGAATTGATCAGTATCATTCCCAAACTCTGCCGTTCACCCCTTTGCTCCGCCAACAACGTAGCTCCGGAGCGAACCTTTTAACAAACCTTTTATCCACCCTCTCCCCCCACCGACATCTCTCATCTCCCCTAAATATCCCTTCAATCCTACCCCTTCACCGCCCCACTAGTAAGCCCCTCCACCATATACTTACCCGCAAATATAAACGCCACCACCACCGGCAAAGATGCCAGCACAGACAATGTCATCATACCTGCATAGTCAAAAATAAATTCCCCGATAAAACTGCTGGCCATACCTACAGGCAATGTCTTCATCGTCTCTTTCTTCATTATAATCTGTGCAAATACAAAGTCATCCCAGGAATACAAAAACGTATAAATGCTGATGGCAATCAACCCCGGCCGCACCACAGGCAGGATCACCTGCCAAAGCACCTGAAGCCTGGAGCATCCGTCGATCCTGGCCGCCTCGTCCAGAGAGACCGGAACCGTATCGATGAATGCCTTCAAAAACCACACCGTAAATGGCAAGGAATACACCAAATCAGCCAGAATCAGCCCCTGATATGTACTCTGAAGCCCTAATTTGGAGTAAAATGTAAACAGGGAGATAATGATCACCGTCACCGGAAAGACCTGGATATTCATCAGGGAGGTCATGAGAAGATTCTTCCCCCTAAACTGAAAACGGGAAAACCCGTAAGCCGCAAGCACAGACACCATCAGGCTGATTGCCACAGAGCCGGCGGAAGTGATCAGGCTGTTCTTAAAGTACCCCAAATATTTTGCATTGCCAAACATCGTCCTATAATTGTCCAGGTTGGAAAAGGAAAGGGAAAAATCAGGGGGCCATGAGATCAGCACGCTGTTGTCTTTAAACGATGCGATTACCATCCAGTACACAGGGAATAGGAACATTCCGATTAACAGGATCAAAAACCCGTATACCAGAATCTTTTTCAGTGTCTTCGTTCTCATTTTGCCTCCTCTCTACATGTAGCTGCTTGTCTTCTTGTCGGAATACCGCCTGTACAGAAAGACAAACACTCCCAAAAAGACCAGCCACACAACCCCAAGGGCCGAGCCTTTTCCAAAATCATAACTTATAAATGCCTCTAAATAGGCTCCAACGGAAAACGTCGTCGTGCGACCCATGGGGCCGCCGCCTGTCATGTTATAAATGATGGTAAACATCTGGGAATTGTTGATGATTGCCACCATGATGGAGGTATCAATCACCGGCCGGATAGATGGAAGCAAAATGTGGGCAAAGGTATGCCAGCTGCCTGCTCCGTCAACACGCGCTGCTTCCATCAAGTCATAAGGCACACTCTGGAGCCCTGCCAGAAGCATGACCATCATATACGGAGTCTGCCGCCAGACACAGGCAAGCACAACACTGGGCAATGCCAGGGTGTTGCTGGAGGTCCAGACCAGATTGATGTTGTCGATCAGCCCCATATGATACAGAATCCAGTTGAATACGCCATATTGAGAGTGCAGCATCCAGGACCACAGAAGGGCGGTCACCACTGAGGGAATGGTCCACGGGATCATAAACAGGGCCCGCATCACATTTCTTCCTTTGATAAAGCGTGCGTTCAGAAGTAACGCCACCGCCAGTGCAATGAGGAACTGAACCGAAACCACCAGAAAGATGAACATCAGTGTGACGGCAAAATAGGCCCCTGCTTCTCCGCTTGAAAACAGGCTTCTGTAATTGGCAAACCCATTCCACTCAGGCGCTTTTACACTGGTTAGCTTATAATCCGTGAAGCTCATCCATATGGCTTTCAAAATAGGGGCCAGCACAACAAGGCCAACCCCAATGAACGCAGGCAGAATGCAAAGAACAGCAAAACGTGTATCCTTCTCTTTTACCATATGACGTTCCTTCCTATTTTACGTAGTCTGTCTTAAGCTGTTCCTCTAAATCGCTTACTACCGATGCCGTATCTTCATGATTGATGATAATACGCTGCAAGGCATTGGCAATGTCCAGCATACTGGCCTTGAAACCGGAGAATTTTTCCGGAAGGGCCCGGGCTTTCGGCAGCTCTTCAATATATACCTGTGTGTATTCATTTCCCGGTGCAGAGTAGTAGGCAAGTCCCTCCACGCTGGTACGGCTGGGCATGATATTAGCCGAATACGTGTTGTAAATCTCCACTGCCTCCGCACTGCTAAGCCATTGAATAAATGTGTAGGCCTCCTCCTTGTGTTCGCTTTGCTGGGACACCGCCAGATTGTGGGCAATAAAGAAATTGATGGGTGTACCCGTGTCACTGGGGATAGCGCAAAGCTTTGTATGGGCATCGAATTCCTCCCTGTTGGCAGCCATATTCTGAATTGCCGCGTAGCCGAACGCGGTGTCTACAATGAATGCCACCTGATTGTTGGCAAACATGTTGCGCAGATCCTTGATCTCCTGCCCTACCGGCGTAATCCCGTCATTCACAAGGCCTTTCACAAAATCAAATGCCTCCATACTTTCCGGGGAATAAATGGTTATGTTGCCCTCTTCATCACACATGTCTCCGCCATAATTCCACAGATACGGCAAAAAGTAGAAGCCGGAACTGTCCATGGCCTTTGTCTGAAGTCCAAGCCCATAGATGGTGTTGCCGTTTTCATCCATTCCCAAAGCAGTGACCGCTGCTGCCATATCACGAAGCTCTGCCATTGTATCCGGCACCTTATCAAATCCTGCCTTGTCCAGAAGTTCCATGTTGCAGTACAGCACTTCGGAGGATGGAGCCCATGGAAGCCCCAGCTGCCTTCCGTCATAATTCAGCGCATCCATCAGATTTCCGTAGAAATCCTTTCTCACATCCTCTTCAATGTAAGAATCTATGTCTGCCAGCGCGCCAGCGCTTACCATGGCACTGAACATGGAGTTATGAACCTGAAGGCAGTCAGGCATCTCCTTGCTGGCATTCAGAATCAAAGTCTGATCCAGATAAGAGTTGTATGCTTCCGCTATGGATTCTACCTGAATATCCGGGTGAGACTCATTGAACGCTGCAATCATTGCCTCAAATGCCGGAATTGTCGTGTTCTCTGCCATCCCCCAGTTCATAAATGTGATGGTAACCGGCTGGCTGGCCGAACCCTCTGAATCTTTGTTATCGGAAGCCAGGCTGGTCTCAACACCGGCTGCTGCTCCTGACTCGGTATTGCCTTTCGCAGAATCCTTGTTGTCTGAACCTGCTCCTCCACTGCCCGAGCCTGCTCCCCCACACCCTGTCAGGCTGGCCAATAGCGCTGCACATAGAACATATGCCGTAACCTTCCTCATATCGTATTCCTCCTTCATGTAAGTACCTCTTGTACTTTTTTGTACAATAATTCTACTTCAAAACCCGGTTTCCGGTAAAGAAACAAAAGTGGCAAAACCTGCCTGATTAAGCGCATCTTCTCTCCTCCTGCCCTGCGCCTAAAGACCGTCCTGCCATTTTTCGTCAATCTGTATATTTTTGTGCTGTCCTTGCTGATATGCCTGAGGCGTGATTCCTGTTGCCTTTTTAAACACTTTAGAAAAGTATGTGGAATTATCAAAGCCCAGTTCGGCTGCAATCTCCCCAACGTTTTTATTGCCAGACAAAAGGAGGGCCTTGGCTGCATTTACCTTTTTATCTGTAAGGTAGGCTGTAAACCGTTTTCCGGTACGCCTGTGAAACAGCTTGGAAAAGTAATTGGCAGAGAGGGATACATATGCAGCTACCTCCTCCAGGGAAATGTCCTCTTTGAAATGTTTTTCCACATACTCCTTCGCCCTAGCTATGACAGGATATTCGTTGTCTCCATCCATCAGCTTTTTAAACTCCAGGTCGGCCTTTTGCACAAAGGCAACCGCGCTCTCCCGACCGGAAAGGATCCGCAGCTGATGTTGCAGAATCTGCTGGCTTTCTATGACCTGAGCCTCATCGAATCCCATCCGTCTCTTAAGGCTGCTAAGCTGAAACATGAGCAGGCAACAGACACCACATAGATACTGGGGATCCGCTTTCTTCTCATCCAAAATGTAGGCGCAGACATCCCGGAGCGCATCCTTCAGGGCCCTGTAGTTCATGGTTTCAACTGCCTGAGCGATTGGAGCCAGTAAATCTTCCATCGTAACAATTCCGGCTTTCGCAGACTCCGGCATTGATGTCATACACACATCCATATTGTACAGTTCTGCCTTATGCATGGAGTTGGATGCCTCCACCCATGCGCTGTTTAGATCACCCAGACTGTTTTTCACAAGGCTGCAGCCGATAAACGTCCTATAGTTAAACAGATAGTGTATGGTTTCCCTTACCCGCAGCGCCATAGAAGTCATGATGTTTACACAATCCATGGCATCTGCGCAGTCAAATATTGTGCAGATTACACCGTCCCGATGGAGGCTTAAGGTTACCGCCTGGGTATAAGACCAGGCAATTTCTTTTATTACGTTGATCATAGGCCCCACAGTGTCTGCAAATTGGGGGGCTGGCAGTTCATTTTTCTCCATGCTTAAAATATGAAACGCCGCCAGGGCCAGGGGCCCCGCAGGAAGATTTCCCTCCTCTTCAATCTCTCTGCGGCAGACTTCAGCCTGTGCTATGCTGCATCCATTGATCAGCTGCCGGTATGCATGGCGGATGCTGCTTTCTGAAAGGTCGCCGGCGGGAAAAAGTTGTGTCTCCTTGGCCTGTTCTTTCCGAACCTGTTCAGCCGCCTTATAAAGCGCCTGTAAAAGGCTGTCCGGCTCCAGTTCCAGCTTCAGAAGGTAATCCACCGCTCCGTTTTTCAATGTGCTTCGGACATATTCATAGTCACTGTATGCACTCAACACAAGGAAGGCCGCCGGAATCTTCTTCTCTTTGCAGCGAAGCAGCAGCTGGATCCCATCCATGATAGGCATCTTATAGTCGGTGATGATAATATCCGGCTTAAGCCTGTCTATCTCGCTTAACGCCTTTTCCCCATTATCCGCTTCCCCTACAATGGTGAACCCCTCCTTTTCCCAGGAAATAAGTGATTTTATCCCAACTCTGGCCAGCATCTCATCGTCTACGATCAATACCTTATACATCCCTTTCTTCCTTTTCCTCCTTGTTGTCAAGAAACGGTATGACAACCGTCATCCTTGTGTAGCTTCCCGGTTCACTTTCAATGGAAATTCCATACTCTTCCCCGTATTTCAACCGCAGGCGCTGGTGGATATTGCTGATGCCAATTCCGTTGAACCGATTGCCATTCTCCGGAGAATGGAGCACCGAGGCCTGCGTCTCCTGGTCCATCCCCACTCCGTCATCGGTTACCTGGATCCGGATTCTGTGATTTGCCTCTGGCTGACAGCTGATGCATATGGTTCCAACACCTCCCTTTGGTGCAATTCCGTGAAAATAGGCATTCTCCACCAACGGCTGAAGAATAAACTTTGCGCAGGGCGCATTCATAAGATCTGGAGCGACATCATAAAAGATTTCACAGTTATAGGAATGGGTGATCTGTTGGATAAACAAATAGTCCTGAACATTGGACAGTTCTTTTTCAATGGTAGTGTCATGTTCCATTCCCTGCCAGGTGCTCTTCAGCAGACGGGAAAATGCATCGATAATTTCTTTGATGTTAGTAGCCTTTTGTATGATTGCAAGCCAACGGATCGCATTCAATGTGTTTGTGATAAAATGAGAATTGATCTGGGATTGAAGGGCCTTGTACTCTAAATCTTTGTATCGGGTCTTCTCTTCTATCAACCGTCCGGCTAACTCATCAATATACCTCACATTTCGATTGTAGCTGGAAACCAGCTTTTCGATCTCCTCAATCTCTCCCCCGTGCTCGGTGACAATCGGCAGATGCCTGCCATCCCGCGCCTTGTCTAAGGAAGCACGTATCTGAACAATGGGACGCACCACCCGCCGGTTCATGGAGTGCCACAAAACCAACGACATAAGAACTCCGGATGCCAGGGCGGCAATCACAACAGCCAATAGCCTCCCATTTTCAGATAAGATCCCTTTGGGTGCAATCAAAAATACCATGTAGCATCTCTGCCGGGGAATCGGGTATAGAAAGACATCGAAGTCCTCCAAAGTTCTGTAAAGAACCGCTTCCTCCGTACTCTGAAATCCTGGCAAAAGTTGCAACACACCGTCTGGCAGCGGATAGTCGGCCTTGTTTAACACAATCCCCTCCTCATTTAACAGATAGGAGGAGAAGCGTTCCTCTTCTCCCTGCTCTAGTATAGGGAGATCCACCAGTTCCATATCAAACAGCAGCAACATCCCCCCTATCACGTGGTCATAATGCCCGTCCATGACGCAATGGACCACAGAAATGCTGGTGCTTTCCTCTCCATAGACACCGGTGAAAAAATCGCGTGTGGATATAACCATGCGGCTGGTGTCTGCTGCAGTCCTGTATTCTTCACTGTCAATCAGCGCTCCATGGTCAACGTTTCTTCCCAGCCACGAATCTCCCACAAACCGGTAGACGATCCCGTTTTGGTCGAAGATGATCATCGCCGTAAGATTGCTGTAAACGTTGGACATGACATTCTGCATTAACATTCGATCCAGATTATCTACCGCACGGACATACGCATAGTTTTTCGCCTCGGCATTCTCAATAAGGGTCTTTACATCACTGTTTACGAACATGTAATTGCAGATATCCTGAATATCTTCCAGTTCCCGGGAAATATTTTTTCCCACATACTGCGTCGTGGCGGAGTAGTGTGCGATCGTATTGGCTCTGACTACGGATTGGGTTGCAAATACGGCCAACAAACCGATGATACAGCAGAAAACCAACATTGTTGCCATAAAGTAGACAAGAAGCATCACCTTAAGCGGACGCGCCTTTTTCGGTTTCACAACACCATCTCCCCTCAATGAAACAACAAAATTTCACATAAATATATTAAAATGATACTAAAATTGTCAGTTGTGTTTGTCAATAGGCAATCATTTCCTGGCCAGAAAAGTGCAGAAATTGTCCTTTTTTTAGGATTGTATTCCTTGTATGAATCCGTTACAGTATATAGTGAATTCTGGCCGGCAGCATGAAGCAAAGGCTCTCATTGATCTGTATGTGCCGATTCATAACAGTATAAAAGGGGGAATGATCTTGATCTTGAATTTTTTAGGCTGCGGCTGCGCCTACCGCCCTGATCTGGGAAATACAAGCGCGTGGTTTCAGACAGGCGGCCATCTGTTTCTTCTTGACTGCGGAGAAAATAGTTTCACCCGTATACGGCAGAGCACTCTCCTGGAATGCTGTCGTGATATCACCGTGCTGATCACCCATAGCCATGCTGACCATATAGGCAGCTTGCCCACCTTGATCTCCTATATGCATGATGTGGAGCGAAAACCAGTTACCCTATGTTTTCCCTGTGAAGATATCACCTATTGGATGTCCTGTTTTGGAATCTGTCAGGAAGATTATCGGTTTCTGCAAGGTATGGATATGGTATTGCCTTCTGGTATCCGTTGCCATGCCGTCCCTGTGGATCATCATCCAAAAATCCCCTGTTATGGCTACCATGTCACCGGCAGTTTTGGTTCTTTTTATTATAGTGGCGATGCACGTCGATTGCCGCCGGACATCTTAGAGGCATTTCTCTGCAGAACGATCCAACAACTCTATCAAGATGCAACCTTCCTTGAAGAACAAGGCAATTCCCACGGCAGCCTGTCCTATCTGTGTAAGGTTATTCCTCCGGCCTTGCGGCAGCATGTCTATCCCATGCACTTTCATGATGATCTTTTTGAAGCGTTACAACACGAAGGCTTTGGCTGTTGCATGAAACAAATGCCACATCATTGATCGTTGGAGGAATTTATGGAACAACCCTTATGTTTTGCCGTAATGGCAGATCTTCACATGGACATTATGCACGACGGGAGCCGGCGTGTGGATGGGTTTCTGGATGCCGCACGGGCTGCCAATGTGGATTTTATCCTGTCTCTGGGAGATTTTCTTTACCCTGTGCCGGCGTATACTTCCTTATGCTCTCCTCAGGCGCTTCCTGTGAATCTTCGTCTGGCTTTGGCCCATCCCCAGGAACCACAGCTGGAGGTTCTGCATCGTTTCAACAAGTTTGAGAAGCCTGCATATCATGTATTGGGGAATCATGAGATGGATTTCTGTACAAAGCAGGCAGTTCTGGATGCGTATGGATTGAGCCGCAGCTACTATGCCTGGCATATAAACGGATGGCATTTCCTTGTGCTGGATTCCAGCTTCTATCGGGATCGGGATGGGACTGTGCGGGATTATGACCGGGGCGGGTATTTTGAGACCGGTGACCTCCCCTACCTTTCCGATGACCAACTTTGCTGGCTTGAGAAGGAACTTACGGCAAGTGATGAGCCTGCCGTCATCTGCTCCCATCAGCCGTTATTTCCTTGCAGAAGAGGCATAAAAAACGTACAGGCTTTTCAGGCAGTTCTTGCCAGGGCAAACAAAGAACGTAAAAAAGTACGTCTGTGCCTGAACGGCCATATCCATATCGATGACCTGCAAGAATATGAAGGGGTGCTGTACTACACAGTCAACAGCATCTCCAATCTCTGGATGGGGACAGCCTTTGCCGCACAACATTATGCCCAGGCGATTCACCAGCAACATCCCAGCCTGGAGTTTGTAGCCCCCTATGAAGATCCTTTGTTCGCTGTGATAACGCTGGACTCTTCTGGTATACGGGTTATTGGCAGGCACAGCCGGTTTATACCGCCCTCCCCGGAGCAGCTGGGCTGGCCCGGACGGGCATCATCTTCCATCGAAAGTTGGGACAGAGCCTGGTAATGAATACACTCCCAACACAGTCCAGAAAACAAAAAAGTCGCCAAAATTTTCACAAAACGAGGATTCCTGCTGTTAAGATAATGACGGTTTGTGCCGATATAGTAGATAGATAAATTTTCCAATGTTTATTTATAGTTCTATAAGGAGGAATTCATATGCAGTTAAATACAAATTATGATGCTGTCGCCCGGCAGTATAGCCAGTCTGTACAGCAGACCCATGTTACCGCTTCCACAACAGATGCTGCAGCGGCTTCTTCTAAGAAAGATACCGCCAAGGCTGAGACTCCTGATGTGGATAAGGTTGAGCTTAGCAAAGACACAGATATCACCAAGATGAGCAAGTCTGACCGTGCTGCATTGGTACAGAGTTTAAAGGATGATCTGAACAATCAGATGTCCCGCTTTACCAACATGATGACTCAGATGTTCCAGAAGCAGGGCATCACCGCTTCCAAGGCACAGGGTGATGATTTCTGGAAGATGATGGCAAGCGGCAACTATACGGTGGATGAAAAGACCAAGGCGGAAGCCCAGGAAGCAATCTCCGAAGATGGTTTCTGGGGTGTAAAGCAGACTTCTCAGAGAATCTTTGATTTCGCTCAGGCATTGGCCGGAGACGATGTTGAGACCATGAAGAAGATGCAGGCTGCTGTTGAGAAGGGATTCGAGCAGGCAGGCGCTGCCTGGGGCGGAGAACTTCCTTCCATCTCTGGCGAGACCCATGAGGCGGTCAATAAGCTGTTTGATGATTATTATGCAAAGCAGGGCGTAGGCGCTATGGCATAATTTGTCGCGTGTACGCAGGATTGGATGTAAATTCTGATGCACGAGGTAAGCCAAAGGGCTGCTGCACATGGATGTGCTTCAGCCCTTTTTGTATGCCTTTCTATCAGAAAGGCACTTTTTAATTTTCTGGTTTGCGTATGCCTCGTGTATTTTTCTCTACCAGTTTCCGCTCCACCATGATCTGATGGCCGCATCCTGTGCATTTCAGACGGAAGTCTGCTCCTACACGGAGAACCTCCCATTCGTGGCTGCCACAGGGATGGGGTTTTTTTAATTTTACAATATCTCCGATTTCATATACCATAATGGTTTCCTCCTCCGGGCATGGTTTATGTACCCTCAACATCTACACCACTGCTTGAAACACCTGCCCAATGGGATCCGTGATCACCAGATCCGCATTGGCATCCCTGGCGGTGGCGGATCGGTTGATGAGAACCAGCTTTTGCCCCTGATAGTAGTCAATAAGCCCTGCCGCCGGATATACGGTTAAGGATGTTCCGCCTACGATCAGCATGTCAGCCTGGCGGATATAGCCCACAGACTTCTGGAGGACTTCCTGATCCAGCCCTTCTTCATAGAGCACCACATCTGGCTTGATGATCCCTCCACATTTACAGACAGGAATATCCCTTGCCTCTTCCACCGCCTTAAGTCCGTAAAACTTCCCACACCTTGTGCAATAATTCCGATGGATGGAACCGTGAAGTTCCAACACTTCTTTGCTTCCGGCCATCTGATGCAACCCGTCAATATTCTGAGTAATCACCGCCCTTAGCTTCCCTTCCCTCTCCAGCTTTGCCAGAGCCAGATGGGCACCATTGGGCTTTGCCGTGGTAATGATCATTTTATTTTTGTAGAAACGGTAAAATTCTTTGGGATTGCTCATATAGAAGCTGTGACTGATAATGGTCTCGGGAGGGTAATCATACTCCTGATTGTAAAGCCCGTCCTGGCTTCTGAAATCAGGGATCCCACTTTCCGTAGATACCCCCGCTCCGCCGAAAAATACAATGTTATCGCTTTCTTCTATCCACTGCTTTAAAGTCTCAATCTCTGTCATAGTTTTGCTGCTCCTTTCCTCTCAAATCTCCCTGCACTGCTGGTTCAGCCATTTCTCCGCCTGCTCTACGCCTTCTGCTGTAAACGGAAAATATTCCGTTGTTTTTTCCTCCTCCGGAGTTGCTTCTGAGCAGAACTCCCCCTTCCAACATACAGCTGCCAGGCGTTCCCCTTCCTCATCTGAATGTTTTTCCAGCACAAAACGCAGTGCCCCTTCACTGCCGGTGAATTTACTTTTTTTCAAAAGTGGAATCCCCATAACTCCTTTTAGTTGGATCATATACAACTCACCTCTTCTCTCTTGGTTACCAGCACTTTTCTTATATTATAATCGGAAACTACCGGAAATACAACAGGCAGCAATGTCGTATACGGCTTCCAATTTCATTCCATATTCTCATAATTCCAAGAAGACTCCATAATATTTTACAGGAATAAGCCGATATATAACATTAGAAGAGTATTGAAATGTTTTAACTGTTTGTTTTTAAGGGGGCTTATTTTATGAAAGTTACAGCACAAAGTTGGCGGGTGACTGCCAATCAGACCGGATATACCGCCGCCCTGCCAGATGATGCCGCTGAGAAGGAAGAGGAAAAGGCCGTTGACAACCGGATAGAAAACGATGAAGATACCGATACGTTCCTTGCTTCCTTGGAGGCTTTGAAAAGCCAAAAGGCTGACGATTCCAACAAGTTTAACATGAGTGCTTCCAAGCCTAAGGATTCCGTAGGACAGCTTGCGGCGGAATTGGCCAGAGCTGAGACAAGGCTTGATGTACAACAGGTTTCTTCGAAGGCCACCCGCGCTTTGCTTAATCTGAAGATGACCTACGCTTCCAGCAATGAAAAAGATCAGAAGAAGATCGCCCAGATGATCCGTCGTGTGGAAAAGCTGATCAAGAAGATCAATAAAAAGCTGAAGCATTTAAGCAAGGAAGAGCAGCTTGAGATGCGTCGGAAACGGGCGGAAAAAACCAATGACATGGAAAAGGAAGAACTGCTTCGCAATGAGATCGCTACCCGTAAGAAAAAACGGCGCAGGGAAGAGCGGGAGTACGCCTTAAAGGAATTGGCCCAGGATGGAAAAGACAATAATCAGGAGATCATGAACAGCTTAAGCGGAGCCATGGAGGGCGGACTGTCTCTTGATGGGGCCGCACTGGGAGATTTGAGCAGCATGGGGATTGACGGAGGCACCATGATGGATATGGGAAGTATCGACGTGATGGCTTAAGAGACTGAATGGGGATGCCCGGGGCATCCCCATTCAGTCTTTATTTTTTTGTTTTTACTTAGGCCGAACCGTAAGGCGGCGGATATGGCCGTCACCGGAGACCTGCTGCAGGGTGACAATGGCCATGATATTATATCCACCAAAAGAGGCAATAAATTCTGCATGGCGGTCATCTAAGACAGCTGCTTCCATGATGGCATACTGGCGGAATAGGAATTTGTTGCGGAAAAACATGGAGATGGCTTCTTTTCCGTACAGATGGTACTCATGTTGGGCAGTACCGTTAGGGCAATAGTCACAATAGTGTCCGTCGTCTGTAAACAGCCGGCCCAAGGCTGTATAATCTTTATTTTCCATGATTTCTATAAATTGTTCGATGGGTCTCATAGTATCCTCCATTTAATAAACTTTCTCCGTGTTTAGCAGCGCATCGGTACCACCATCCACAAACATCACGTTACCATTGACTCCTTTTGCTTCTTCGGAGGAAAGAAACACGATGACAGAAGCAATTTCTTCAGAATCCATCAGTGTCTCCTTTCCATATTTTGTGGGGATCGGCAAGGCATTTAATGCCATTTTTGCATTTGCCGACATGGTAGCGGTCATAGCAGTGTGAACGTTACCTGGGGCTACAGCATTGATACGGACACCGTTTGCCGCATAGGTGGCAGAATGACGGCGCATCCATCTGGCAATGGCATATTTGGTCGCCACGTAGATACTGTTTCCCACGCTCAAGTTGGTCTCGTCTAGTTTTGAGACAACGTTTAAGATGCGCTGTTCATCATCATTGTTGTTATTTAATAAATCAGCCAGATCCATCCGGGCAGCGCCCTGGGAGATGGTGTTGGAGGAGGTAACCACACAGGTACCGCCTTTTTTCTTTAAAAGATCATAGACTCCTTTGACAATAGATATGGTTCCGAAAAAGTTGAGGGATATGATCAGTTTTAAGTTCCCACAGGCACCAGACACACCGGCACAACAGATAAGGCCGTCTAATCCGCCTGGCTGTAACTCATGCAGCCTGTCAACTGCTTTCTGACGGCCTTCTGGCATGGCAAGGTTCGCCTCAATGTCACACTTTCTCAAATCAATATTAATGACCTGGTGTCCTTTTGCTTTTAAAAGCTCCACGGTTTTGGCACCGATTCCGCTGGAGCCTCCTGTAATTGCGTATACGCCCATTTGAAATCCTCCTGTTGCTTTTCATATACTCTCGCAATCTCTTTATTCCTGATTTTGTGTTCCTGATTTCGTGAGAGTACATTCTCTTTACAAAGTATCTGTCTTCTATTATACTAATATCTGATATCAAAGAAATGACCAATTCAAATAAATATAAGGATACCAGATTGTGGTGAGATATGATTTTGAAAAGAAAGGGCAGCTGACTTTATATGAATATTTATGCAGGTGCCTAAAAAAGGATATTCAGAGAGGCCGCCTGGCCGCTGGGGCAAAGTTGCCGTCCAAGCGACAGTTGGCTAAGGATAACGGCATCAGTGTGCGAACGGTCATGAATGCCTATGATCAACTTCTGGTGGAGGGATATTTAACTTCCCAGGAGAAGAGAGGATATTTTGTGGCAGATGTGGGTACAGTGTCCGAGACACAGCAGAATCTTGCCCCTCAGCCCAGATTCTATGTGGAGGAACCGTGGTTTGCAGATTTCACAGCGAATCAGGTGGTCTATGATCAGTTTCCATTTGCCACATGGAGAAAGGTCATGCGGGAGATCTTAAGCCAGTATGACAGCCAACTGGTACGGAGGGCCCATTTTCTGGGGGTTAAGGAACTTCGGCAGGCCATTGCAGATTATCTGTACCGTTCCAGAGGTATGACGGTATCACCGGAATGCATCGTCATCGGGGCAGGCATTGAATATCTGTACAGTCGTCTGATCAAAATACTGCCAAAGGCTTCCGTGTATGGGGTGGAAAATCCCGGATATCGAAAGATTCCAAAAATTTTTGAAGAGTGTGGGCTTGGATGGACTTATGTGGATATGGATGAAAAGGGAATCAGCATGGAAAGCCTTAAAAAAAGCAGTGCCTCTGTGGTTCATGTTTCCCCGGAGCACCACTATCCTTTGGGTACGGTGATGTCTGCCACAAGACGGTTGGAAATATTGGAATGGGCCAGAGAAAACTCAGAACGGTACATCATTGAAGATGATTATGATTCAGAGTTTCGCTACCATTCCAGGCCGATTGCCCCTTTGCAGAATATGGACGAGAATCATCGAGTCATTTATATGAACACATTCAGCAAGACTCTGGCACCATCCATACGCATCAGTTACATGATTTTGCCAGAAAAGCTAATGGCGCGATATGTGGAAAAAGCTAATTTTTACTCCAATTCTGCTTCCAGCTGCGAACAGTATGCCTTGGCAAGTTTTATTGACAACGGATATTTCGAGCGGCATCTAAGCAGGATGCGGAAATATTATCAGAGAAAAGGGGAGCTTCTTATAGGGATCATCCGCCAGTCTTCCTTGCTTCCTGTGACAGACATCATGGGTGGGAAAAGCGGGACTCACTTACTGGTAAAAGTCGATACCTCTCTGACCGATACAGAGATAAAATGGGGCGCAAGACAGCAGGGAATCCATATTTCCTGCCTTTCTGAGTTCTGTGGGGAAGAGAAGGAGCGGTATCAGGGAGTGATGGTTCTCAATTACTGCGATATGGATGAGACAGCGCTCCGGGAGGCGGTAAGGAGATTGGGTAACGTGTTTGTGGAGTGGTAATTCAATGGGCGGAATGCGTCTATGCAATGTACTGTACATACATTCCGCCCATTTTTTGGATTCAATTCTTGTAAAACTCTATTCCTGTCCGACCAGCCTGGTCCCTACGGTTGCCATCAGGACAGCGCCTGCATCCGGATACTCCATGTTCCTGGTATTCAGCCAGCTTGCCCTTCCTGTTCTGGCTATCATCCCTTTCGTCCGTTCCATCCCCTGTCTGGCCGCCTCGGCTGCTTTTTCCAACGCTTCCGACAGATCCCTGGTATCCTCATAGCAAGATCGTAAGGTTTCCACATAGGGATAAAGGGCATCCAATATGGTTTTGTCTCCTGTCCTGGCGCTTCCTCTGGTTGCTATGGTATCTGCAAACAGCTTCACCAATCCTGGTATCTCGTCTTCTTCTATATGGCTTCTGTGATTCAATTCTTTCCCCACAGCCATCATCCCAAAACTAATCAGGGTTCCCAGGGTGGACGGGGCGCATCGGTTCCATTCCATGGCACAATCCATAAACAGCTTTGACATCTCTTCTGTTTCATTTCCTTTTATCTCTCTGTCATGAAGGATTCTCTCAACCGCTGCCGCGCCTTTTCCTATGGTAATTCCCATATCACCGTCTCCCAGCCTGCTGTCCGCCTCCGTAAATGACTCCTGGTTCTCCCGACAAATACGGCATAGACTTAAGAACAGATTCTCTACATCTTTTATTCCGTATGATTCCATAATTCCTCCTGAATATTAAAAATGAATCAATGGCGTATACGCCTGTGCACACAAAAGCTCTTTCATCGTCTTATCCAACTTTAGGATGCTTACGGACAAGCCAGCCATTTCCAGAGAGGCGGCATATTCTCCTACCAGAACCTTCTCTGTCTTTAGGCCCAGACCTTCCAGATATTTTGCAACATCATTATACAAAATATATAATTCTTCTCTGCTGGTCATCCCAAGCCCATTGACCAAAACGGAGAGCTCATCCCCGGCCTTTAGTTCCAGATCCTTAACTATAGCTGTACACAATTCCTTTGCGATCTCATGGCTCTCCATTATCTTCTGCCGTCTCACTCCTGGCTCTCCATGAATCCCCATGCCGATCTCCATATCCTCATCGCCGATCTCAAACACCGGTTTTTGGGCTCCTGGAAGGGTACAGGAAGAAAACGCCACCCCGTATGTAGCTGTATTCTGGATCACTCGTTCCGCTAAATCCCGAATTTCTTCCAGGGAGGATCCCTTAGCCGCCGCTGCGCCGGCTATCTTGTATGCGTATACAATACCGGCGATTCCTCTCCGCTTCTTGTACTCCTCCCTTGAGGCGCTAGCAATGTCATCCAATCCTTTCACCGTGGCTGTCTGTATTCCTTCCATCTCCAAAATCTCAGATGCCATCTGAAAATTCATGCTATCCCCAAAATAGTTGCCAAAGAGAAACAGGATCCCCTGTTCATGTTCTACGCTGCGGGCAGTATCCAGGATTGCCTCGCAGGATGGAGAGGTAAATACATTTCCCACCGCTGCACCGTCGCACCATCCTTCCCCAACATACCCTAAAAATAAGGGCAGGTGGCCAAAGCCTCCTCCTGTGATAATACTTACCTTTCCCGGAACCTTGCTTCTGTGGATCAGTGCCCTGGTATTTCCGTTTCCCTTCTCATAAAATCCCGGATGGGCCTTATAGATCCCGTCCAGGCTGTTATCTACAAAATCGTCACTGTGATTCATGCACTTTTTCATGTGGTTTATCCTTCCTTTCCAAATTTAGAAAAAGCCGGCCTCCGCTTTCCTGATATGATGCTCCTGCTGCTCTGGGCTAAGCATAGTAAAATAGGCAGACCAGCCTCCCATCCTCACCCTGAGATCCTTGTATTGTTCCGGGTTCTTCTGGGCTTCTCTCAAAATATGGGCATCCGCCACACTGATGGTCAAAAGATTGCCTCCCATCTCCACAAAGGTATCCATGATCCCTACAAGCCGTCTGGTTCCCTCCTGGCCTTTCACATACTGCTCCGACATTCCAAGATCCAAAGGAGAACCCAAAGGTATCACATCCAGATTCATCTTCGTAAAAGATAAAAGAGCTCCGGTGATTCCCCTTGTCATGGCACCTGCCGAAGGTGAAAAGTTGCTTGCCACCTGCTCTGCGGCAAGCCTTCCGTCTGCACTGGCTCCTGTTCCGTTGCCCACGGCAATATACCAGGAGAAGGTTCCGATTCCTGGCATGAACTTCATCTCAGGATACTTTTTATCAATCTCCTCCATGATCCTGGAATAGTCTTTCGTAAGCCGCATTCCCACTGCATCTGCCTCCTCCTCATTGGCCCCGTATTTGGGACAGGATGACAGTTTGCT
>JAETTS010000486.1 GCA_021769025.1 Enterocloster bolteae | reverse complement strand
GAGATCTTAGACATATCCGGATGGTGATAGGTATGGTTCCCCACCGTATGCCCTTCCTCTACCATTCGTTTTACCAGTTCCGGGCTGGTCTCCAGATAATTTCCCACCAGGAAAAAGGCGGCAGGAGCATGATGTTTTTTTAAGGCATCTAAAATTGCAGTCGTATTCCCATTTTCATAGCCTGCATCGAATGTCAGATAGATGACTTTCTCATCGGTGGGATTTACATAGTGGGCATTGAACTGTTGCAGATAATCTACGGTGGCATTGCCCACTGGCGGTTTTCCTTCCTGCTGGAAGCTTAACCCCCAGTTGCCTTCTGCGGAGGTAGTGACAGCCTGGGGGGAAGCGCTGTCATTTAGCTGGGTTACACCGTCTGATGTTTTAGCGGCATTGGACCCTGCATCTCCATTTTCCACCTGTCCCTGCCTTGCAGAGTCCGCATCCCAGGAGGAGATCTGAAGAGGCTTCCTGTCTGCCATACGGGCAGCACTGTCGCCCATGCAGAAGCAGAGCACAGCCAGAAAAAACAGTTGGATGGAATTTTTGATATAAAAAGAAGGAGACTTCATAATTGCTCCCAAAAGTTTTTATAAAATCTATGAAATTCCGCTTGCAAAAATTCTTAAATGTGCTAAATTAGTATCTTGTACGCAAGTCACAGATTGGTGGCAGGCGGCAAGGAAAAGAGTCTATGAGTAAAGAGAGGATAAGAATGATGGCAGGCAGGACAACGAAAAATATGACAGATGGTTCGCCTATGAAATTGATTCTTGGTTTTTTGATTCCGATGTTGTTCGGGCTTTTGTTCCAGCAGTTTTACAGTATGATGGACACCATTATCGTAGGGAAATACTTAGGTGTCAACGCGTTGGCATCTGTAGGCTCTACCGGTTCCATCAACTTCATGATCGTAGGGTTCTGCATTGGAGTGTGCAGCGGGTTTGCCATTCCGGTGGCCCAGAGTTTTGGCGAGAAAAATGAGCGGGCCCTGCGCAGATACGCGGCCAACAGCGGATGGCTGGCAGCAATCTTTTCGGTAGTTATGACGATGACGGTATGTCTGCTGTGTCGGAAGATTTTAGGATGGATGAAGACACCAGAAGATATATTTGATGGTGCTTACGCATATATATTTGTGATTGTCCTAGGGATTCCCACGACCTGTCTTTACAACATTCCGGCGGGAATCATCCGTTCCATGGGGGATAGCACCACGCCGTTAATCTTTCTTTTGATCTCTTCGGTGTTAAACATTGTGCTGGATCTGTTTACCATCCTTGTCCTTAAGATGGGCGTGGCGGGAGCTGCCTGGGCGACGGTGGTGTCCCAGGGAATATCCGGAATCTTGTGTCTCTTTTACATGAAGAAGCATTATCCTGTGCTTGCCATGGAAGGGGATGAATGGAAGCCGGATTTAAGAACGATGAAGACCCTGTGCAACATGGGAATTCCCATGGGGCTTCAGTACTCCATCACAGCCATCGGGAGCGTGGTCTTACAGACAGCAGTAAACTCCCTGGGAGCGGTTGCGGTGGCATCCGTTACAGCGGCAGGCAAGATCAGCATGCTGTTCTGCTGTCCCTTTGATGCTATGGGAACCACCATGGCAACCTACGGAGGACAGAATCTGGGAGCAAGGAAGCTGGACCGGATTCAAAAGGGAGTCAGGGATTGCACAATCCTGGGCGCAGGCTATGCGCTTCTTGCCTACGTGGTGATTTTCTTTTTCAGTGATACCATTGCGCTATTGTTCGTCAATCATTCGGAGATTGAGATATTGAGAAATGCCAGGCAGTTTCTGCTAACCAATGCTGCTTTTTATTTTCCTCTGGCTTTGATCAATATTCTTCGCTTCATGATCCAGGGGTTGGGATATTCCAAGCTGGCAATTCTGGCAGGAGTCAGTGAGATGGCCGCCCGTACTCTTATGGGGTTCTGCCTGGTTCCACTGTTTGGATTTCAGGCAGTGTGCTTTGCCAATCCGTTAGCTTGGATTGCCGCCGATGCATTTTTGATACCGGCATATTTCCTGATCATGAGACATTTATACCGAGTGATAAAAGGAGCAGGGCAGGAGCAGGCAAGAGAGCACAGGCAGAAACAGGAACATAAGCAGAAGCACAGACGGAACTCAAAAGCTACGGCTGCCTTATGATGTGGGGAGAAAAACCATACCATTCCTTGGATTTTGAACTGAAATCCCGGTTTGGACGGAAACTGTACAAAATATCCCTGGATGGAGGAATGACCTGCCCCAACCGGGATGGAAGGCTGGGATACGGAGGCTGTACATTCTGCAGCGAAGGCGGTTCTGGCGAGTTCGCACAGAAGCCAGAAGGCTGTGGGGATGTGT
>JAETTS010000485.1 GCA_021769025.1 Enterocloster bolteae | reverse complement strand
TACTGGCCACAATCTCCATACCTGCCATAATAGAGTCCGCATCTTCCAGCAAAGGTACCGTAACACCTGTCAGATGGGTAAATGCCCCAAGGATAATTCCGATCACCGCCAGCCAGCCAATGAATGTCCCAAATGCACCGGTTCCTTTGTTCATCGCATCCGGCGCTATCTTCAAACCAATTGCAAGTATCGCCGCCAGAATGATGATCGGAATATTATTGATCAATACTTTCGACGGCGCAAACCCAGCCGCCATTCCTCCTATGATACTTCCAACCGGAACAGTAATCAAACCAATCAGCAGCCCTTGGCAAAAATATCCTTTATCCTCCTTTTCAATCAGTCCCAAGCCGACAGGAAGCGAAAAAACAAGGGTACAGCCAAGCATGGAAGATGTAATACAGCCTGCCATCAGACCGACTTCCTGATCCTGTGAAAGTGACATCGCCAGGGAATATCCTCCCATATCGTTCGCTATGATCGATGCGAACATGGATGGATCCGCATGCATCAGACCAAATAAAGATACGAGAAACGGCTGCAGCCAATTGGCCAAAACCGGGGCAAGGACAACTATCCCGGCTACAGCAAGGGCCAGATCTCCCATTGCCTGGAACCCTTCGTCAAACTTACCTCCTACTCCAAATTTATTTCCTAAAAGTTTATCTATGCCGCCAATCACAACACCAACGGCAACAATCCATAAAATAATATCATTAAATGTCATAAGGATTTCCTCCCTCCCGTTCTGAACATGCAATCAGATCTATACCGGTTCCGGCCAGATCAGTAATCAAGACCTGATGCAGTTTAATGGGAACCTTAAATTGTTTTTCCCGGATAATATCCATACATTCGAACAACTTAGACTTTGGTATTGGCTGCGCTGTCCGAACAGCAAGTAAAGGCTCTTCCAAGCTGTCCGTTTTGACCGTCGTCGTCAATGTACGAACCGGACAGCAAAATTCCTTCCTTGCATACTCCTCTCCTCTAAGGCAAGAATAACCCTTAACTTCATGAACCTCTTTCCCTTGTCCGGATACCTGAATACGGCATCCCATAGGACAAACCGTACATATAATCTCCTGCCTGCGCATCCCTACTCTCCCTCCTTTGCCTCAACCTTAATCTCCTTAATACTTGTTCCTCTAAGATCATTTATCTGGATATCTATATGTTCCATCTCGCCAGGGCTTACTCTTCGCACAATCTTTTTAGCAACCACCTGCCCATTGCAGCAGGCCGTTATAACAGTCTGCGCACCTGGTTTCATGACTCGAAGATATAATCTGGCTTTTTCTCCGCCTTCTTCTGCACTATTACTGCTGTCAATGTCATTCTCCTCATTCACCGACAATAACTGAGGACATACATAGCGGATATTACTGCCTGCTATACAGGAGATCTCTCTGCTTTTCGGACGGAACTTCCCCAATGCATATCTCGCAGCATTTCTGCCTGCAAGTTCGCTCTCCGCCGACACATTGTCCGCCAGATCATTGACATGCACTACATTGCCGCAGGCAAAAATATTGGCACGGGAGGTCTGCATATATTGATTGACTCTGGGACCGTTCGTAACCTCTGACATCTGGATACCCGCTGACCGTGTCAGTTCATTCTCCGGCATCAGACCGACAGACAGAAGCAATGTATCACATGCAATAAATTGTTCCGTAGAAAGATCCGGTCTTCTGCAATCATCTACTTTTGCTATATAGACTCCCTCTACTCTTCTCTCTCCGGTAATCCTTGTCACTGTATGCCCAAGCAGCAGCGGAATGTCAAAATCATCCAGGCATTGTACTTTATTCCTGGTTAAGCCTGCCAGATAGTCCATAATCTCAACTACCGCCTCCACTTTTGCTCCTTCCAGAGTCATCCGGCGTGCCATGATCATCCCGATATCACCCGATCCCAGAATCACGATTCTCTTTCCAACCATTTCATTCTGTCGGTTGATCAGTCGTTGTGCTGCTCCCGCCGTATAAACTCCGGCCGGCCGGCTTCCTGGAATTCTGATATTGAATCTGGTTCTTTCCCTGCACCCCATAGCAAGCACTAACGCACCTGCATGAATCGCGATCATTCCCCGCTTGGGATTACTGCACACTATGGTTCCTTCCTCTTCAATATTGAGCACCATACTGTCCAACAGCAATTCCACACTTTCTTCCTTAGCCTGTTCGATAAAACGTCCCGCATATTCTGGCCCGGTTAGTTCTTCCTTAAAATACGACAAGCCGAATCCTGCATGGATACATTGATTCAGAATACCGCCAGGCACACGGTCCCGCTCTATAATGATTACCCTTCCTGCTCCCTGCTTTCTGGCCGCAATAGCTGCTGCAAGCCCT
>JAETTS010000484.1 GCA_021769025.1 Enterocloster bolteae | reverse complement strand
CTTCTTGGCTTCTGCCTCTCTCTGGCGCTTGGCCAGCTCTGCTGCTGCCTTCTGCTCTACGGCATAACGATCCGCATCCGCCTTCTTGTTAACCTCCGCTTCCAGAGACTGTTGCTGAATGGCAACCTCCTGTTTGCGCAGTTCCGCCTCCCTCTCTGCCTTGGCAATCTGGGCATTGACCGTGGCGGTCTGAATGGTCTTCTCCTGCTGCTGGCGCTGGATCTCATAGGCAGCATCCGCCTCCGCCTTCTTGGTATCCGACTCCTTCTGCAGCTCTGCCTTGCGGATGGCCAGCTCATTGTTCTTCTGGGCGATCTCGGTCTCCGCCATAACTCTGGCATCATTGGCTGCTTTGTCTGCTTCCGCCTTGGCGATGGCAATGTCACGGTCTGCCTGAGCCTTGGCAATGGCGGCATCCTTCTTGATCTTGGAGGTATTGTCCGCACCCAGATCCCGGATCAGCCCGTTCTCATCCGTTACATTCTGAATATTGCATGACAGGATCTCGATCCCCAGCTTATCCATATCCTTGGAGGCCTTGGACATCACCTGGTCGGAGAAGGAATCTCTGTCTGTGTTGATCTCCTTAAGGGAAAGGGTTCCGATAATCTCCCTCATATTGCCCTGGAGAGAATCCTGCAGATCCAGGGTGATATCCTTGGCCTGCTTATTCAAAAAGTTCTTGGCAGCCAGCTTGATTCCCTCCGATGTAGGGGAGATCCTTACCTTTGCCACCGCATCAACATTGACATTGATAAAATCATTGGTGGGCACAGATTGTTCCGTCTTGATATCAACAGTCATCTGTCCCAGGTAAAGGCGGTCCATCCGCTCAAAAAACGGAAGCCGGATGCCTGCCCGCCCGATCAATATCCTGCTTTCCTTCTTAAGGCCGGAAACGATAAACGCCTGATCCGGCGGAGCCTTCACATAGCCGCTGGCCAGGATCACAAGCAGCAGAACAATTGCAAGGATTACCAGAAGCGTAACCGGCGAAAACAGTTCAGAAAAAACATAGAACATAGTAAGTACCTCCTCATATAGTGATGTCTCAGAATCCGAAACACTCCCGAAAGTGCTGGTTGCCTCCTGTCCCTTTAATCCGCTTTTATGTAGATGAAACAGGCCCTTCTCACCGGCTTTCGGTATTAACCCTGATCCTGAACAGCCATTTTTGCCTATAACCAGTTTACGTTATAACCCTGGAAAAATCAATAAGAATAAACCTTGCTTTTTTCTTACAATAAAGTTATAATAGTCTTAGATTGTAAGCGCTTACAGAAACAGTGCTTCTAAAATACCGGTTTGGTTACTGGCAGTATCTTACCGGTTCCGGGGATAACGTAACCATTTCCCCTTACAAAACCACGAGGTGATGACTTGAATATCTATGACGTATCACAACGGGCCGGTGTATCCATCGCCACTGTATCCCGTGTGTTGAACGGCAATCCCAATGTCAGCGACAAGACCCGTGCCCGTGTGCTTCAGGTGATGGATGAGCTGGGATATACCCCCAATGTATTTGCCCGGGGCTTAGGCCTTGGCACCATGAAGACCATCGGCATCATGTGTTCCGATTCTTCTGACCCATACCTTGCCAATGCCATCTATTTTCTGGAACGGGAGCTTCGGTCCAACGGTTATGACTCGATCCTTTGCTGTACTGGTGCCTCCCTGGAGAACAAACGCCAGTATTTTGAGTTGTTGCTTTCCAAACGAGTTGATGCCATGATCCTGGCTGGCTCTAAGTTTGTAGAGATGAAGGATCGGGACAACGCCTATATCATTGAGGCAGCCAGGGAACTTCCTGTGATGCTGGTCAACGGTTATCTGAATGCTCCGGGGATCTACAGCACCGTGTGCGATGACTACACCGCCGTATTCCAGGCAGCAGATAAACTGATTGATTCCGGCAAGCGTCGGATCCTGTATCTGTACACCAGCTATTCTTACAGCGGGATCAACAAGCTTCAGGGCTATAAGGATGCCCTTGCCTCCCGGGGAATCCCCATAGAAGATGCCCTGATCCGCCAGTGTGCCAAGAATCTTCATGCCGCCAAGGAACTGTTAGTTTCCCTGTGGGACGAGGGCTTTTCCTTTGATGCAGTTATGACCTCTGACGACTCCCTGGCTGTAGGAGCTGTCAAGTATGCCCACGCCAGAGGGCGATCCATCCCGGATGAATTCTCCATCATCGGCTACATCAATTCCATGTTGTCCTACTGCACGGATCCGGAGATCTCATCCATCGACACCAAGATTGAAGCTTTGTTCATCACAACAGTCAATACGCTTATGGGTTTGTTTGTCGGAGGCAATGTACCATTAAAAACCAACATTGCCGCCGATTTTAT
>JAETTS010000483.1 GCA_021769025.1 Enterocloster bolteae | reverse complement strand
GAGAAATTCCAGAAATGGGCGGAGACCATGCCAAAGCTTATAGGCAACCCGCTGTATCACTGGAGCCATCTGGAATTAAAGACCTACTTTGGATATGAAGGCTACTTAAACGGCGACACCGCTGAGGAAGTATGGAATCTTTGCAACGAAAAGCTGCAGCAGGACTCCATGACTGTCCGCAATATCATCAAGCAGTCCAACGTAACTTTGATCTGCACCACAGACGACCCTATCGATTCTCTGGAATGGCACAAGAAAATTAAAGAGGACGATACCTTTGATGTCCAGGTTCTTCCTGCGTGGAGGCCAGACAAGGCTATGAACATCGAGAAGCCAGATTTTGCCGCATACATGGGTAAGCTGTCCGCAGCCAGCGGCATCGAAGTAAAAGACCTGGCCTCCTTAAAAGAAGCTTTGAAAAACCGTATGGATTTCTTTGCTGCCAACGGATGTTCCGTATCCGACCACGGCCTGGAATATGTGATGTATTTCCCGGCTGACGACGCAGAGGTGGATGCCATCTTTAAGAAGGCTCTGGCAGGGGAAGCATTGACCAAAGAAGAGCAGGCGAAGTATAAGACTGCATTCATGCTGTTTGTTGCAAGACAGTACAACCGTTTGAATTGGGTGATGCAGCTCCATTATGGCTGCAAAAGGGATAACAATGCCTATAAGTTCCAGCAGTTAGGCCCGGACACTGGCTTTGACTGCATCAACGACTATACCCCTTGCGCACAGTTGGCGGACTTCTTAAATGCATTGAGCAGCACCAATGAGATCCCCAAGACCATTATTTATTCCCTGAACCCCAATGACAATGCCTCCATCGGCACCATCATCGGCTGCTTCCAGGGTCCAGGCGTGGCAGGACGGATTCAGCAAGGCTCTGCATGGTGGTTCAACGATCACAAGACAGGCATGACCGATCAGATGACCTCCCTGGCAAATTTAGGTTGCCTGGGCAACTTCATCGGCATGTTAACTGACTCCAGAAGCTTCTTGTCCTACACCAGACATGATTACTTCAGAAGAATTATGTGTCAGCTTATCGGCGGATGGGTTGACAACGGAGAGTATCCGGCAGACATGAAGTCTCTGAAAGAGATCGTAGAGGGAATTTCCTATTACAATGCTGTAAGATATTTTGGATTTAAGCTGTAAGGCGGCTACGTCGTTCCTGAAGTATGAGTACTCACGAATGATACGGTTCTTTGAGCCAGAAGGATTTCTTATAAAAAGATTACAGCTCCGGAGACTGCATAGATTCATGCTTTTCCGGAGCTGTATTTTTACCCCATCGGTTTTTAGCGGTGCTGGGCTGGCTCCTTGTGTGGCCACTCTCCCATTTAGCTGGTTATCTTACCGATTCGGTTCCTTACAGGCCTATTTTTCTACATTCCTGCAAACTGATTCTTCACTTTCTGTATCTTTTGCTGTTCCGCCGTCTCTGTGGAATACCATCCCTTAGCGGACATCTGCTTGTAAATGCTGTCCTGCATACACAGACTGTTGTCCAAAGCCTGGTCAAATGCCTGATGCACATTCTGGGTGGAGGATTCCTGTGTTCCGTGCAGATACAGGTCACAGACCCCCTTGGTGGTCAGAAGCAGGTTCTCCATAATACATCTGTCGTCCATTGTCCCATTCCTCCTTAGATCAGATTATAAAAGCTGTCAAAGATCTGCTGGTGTCTCTGGCAGTACTGCTCCACACAGGATTTCAGTTCCTGATCCTGGAGATTCTTTACCGCTTCCTGGCATTGCGTCTTCAAAAACGTTTCGTGGCCCAATGCATCTTCAATATAGCTTAATTCTTTTGGACTCATTGTCGTTTCCTCCTGTACATGATTCTTCACTTCCGAAGCACCCGCCGCTCTGTTTGAAAGCAAAACATCGGAAATGATCAATCGTTTAACATGTTACTCCCATAATGTGTCCAAAACCCCAAAAAACATGCTGGCAGATCATACCTGCCAGCATGCTTTTCATGTGCCATATATGCATTCGTTCTATTTTGGTATCCTTTTATAAATGGTTCGAATCTGGGGTTTCATCTGCTTATAGATCGTGCTGCCGTTCTCCTGTCCATATTCCTTCAACAAAGCCATGTAAAGGGCCTGCAGCTGCTTCACGCTGTAATCGCAAAGCAGACGATACACTCCTTCCACTCCAGCTTCGTCCGAATATCCCTCAGGCAGCAGGCTTTTAAGCATCTCCTTAACTTCCTCTTCTGAATTCTCCTTCTGCTTCTGAGTCGTCAGTTCTGATTTCGTCTTCCTTACCACAGACATTTCCCGTTGATTCCAAAATTTGACTACCGCATCATATCCTGTATCATTGGTTACAATGACGTAATCCGTC
>JAETTS010000482.1 GCA_021769025.1 Enterocloster bolteae | reverse complement strand
AAACCAAAGGTATGCACTCCATCATCCAGTTCCACCTTCAATTCACTGCCGGTCTGCATGGAACCGTCATTCAGTTCGTCCGGCGAAAAGAAGTAGAGGTCCGCCTTCTCTATACCATATATATTCCCTTCTATGAAATCCTCCGACGACCATGCATCCATATCATACTGGGCTACGAATGTGCTGCGGGTATCAAAGAGCACAAACCCCGTCTGCATCCTGCCAAGTCCGTCAAATGCATAATACCGGCCATTCACATTTTTTATCTTATTCTGAAAAATCTTTCCATTTTGGTCCGTGCGCCACCAACTGTACTCCCCATCATCATAGTCATCCTGTATCAGATTGTCCGATGGATACATCCAAAGCCATGAGTCCCTCAGAAGGCTTCCGCCGTCATACCCCGCAAAGAATTTGGCGGGCACATCGCTGGTGGGATTGCTTTTATCCGCATTGCTGACACTTGCCACCTTGGTCCACCAGGGAAGCATGATTCCATACTCATCAAAGCCGTATGTGCTGCCGTTTATATTTTTTTGTATCAGCCGGTCTCCATTGCTTTTCACCTTTTTGGAACGGTTGTTAAAATACAGCCACACCTGGTCATATTCATCGTAATCCCTGCCGCTGATATCACTGTTCAAATCCTCCAGTCCACTTAACTCCAGCTGCGAATAATCCAACCAGCTCTCAGTCTTTAAGGCACCGTCTTTATCCGCATAGTACACGCCTTCCTCCAACGGGTTTTCATCCTCATCCAACGGCCTCCCATCTTCATCAAACCATCCGGTCAGCATGCGGCCGCTTTCATCAAATATGTAGCTCCTGCCATCCACACTCCGTTTAAAAGAAGATGTGGTATCTCGGTATGCCTTACCGTTAGCGCCAAAATAATACCATCCGGCCTCATGGCCCTTCTCATCCCCCTCCTCCACCAGAACCCACATATTTTCAGCCCGCGCTCCATCATCAAACACATAATAAAGGCTGGTCCCCTGGTCAATAAAACAATTCCTCAGCATAAGCCCCTGGTCGCCCAGATAGAACCAGGAATCTCTTGACTGTCTCCACGTATTTTGCAGCGGCTCATCGTTTTCATCTAAATAGCTCCACTCCCCATCTTCGCTCATCCATCCCTCAACCGCATAGGCGGTCACTGGATGAAGCTTAGTCAGTGCAAAAGCTGTAACGACCAGAGTGCTGGCAATGAGCGTTATTCTCTTTTTCATCATCCTACTGTCCTTCCAATCCTTATTTGAAATATATATTTATTTTAAACCCTTTGTTATGGGTTGCTTTACCCCTCTAAATACACATACTTTTCTTTTCTTCCGTATCGTACCGCCTCTTCATGGGAATCAAAAAAGATGTCCAGCCGCATTCCCTCTACCGCTTTTCCAGTATCCTCCACTGTGTAAACCACATCATCAATTACAATCCTCGTACCAAGCGGTATCACAGACGGGTCTGCGGCAACGGTATGGGATGCCCTGGGCACGGTTTCCGATTTCGTCAGCCTTTCCTCCTTTTCCCCGCAGCATATTGTACAGCTGCAGTATCCTGTAACCTGAAACTCTCCCAGATAATAGGGACTCTCCTCAGGCAACTCGGAATGTCTGTATATGGCGCATTTCTTCCGGCCGAACCGCTTTGCTTCCTCATAGCTGTCAAAATATATCCGCAGTTTTTCTTTGGCGTCTTCATCCACCTTATCCTCAATCACATAGGTATCTCCGTCAATCAGTACCGTGTCCCCTATTTTAAAGACAGACAGTATGCCTGCCGCTGTATGGTGTTCCACCGGAACTCCCCCGGAATACGTCATGTCACTTTCATCCGAACTGTAGGCCGCCACCTCCCAGTCCCCCAGGTATTCAAACTCCGTCTGGTGTTCCGTCTGGCGTTCACTCTGGGTTGATTCCCGGTTCGATATAATCTCCAGCCGTTCTACCGCATATGGATTATCAACGGTCCCGGTTCCTTCCAGGTCCGGCTGCATCTGTTCAGCACCCGCTGTGGACAGCTGGGAAAATAAAATCCAGGCCACCAATCCAATCAGGCCGCATCCAAAGATAACCGGCCTGAGAAATTTCCTCATCATATTATGCCTTCGGCAGGATCTGCGGAATTCCGTCATCCTGTATCCATGAATGTTATCTGTCATCCTCCTGTCCCCCGAGTATCACAAATTATTATGCATGGAGTCCATATCCATATCTTTTTGTGTTATAAATTTCCATCTGGTGCCTCCCAAACTTTTGTCCCAAGTAATGTCACAGTATCTCCACTCCCCATCAAGCCAGGTTCTGTTCCATGCATGATCTCCGGCATATACAGGCTCACAAATCAGTCCCGCATTCCTG
>JAETTS010000481.1 GCA_021769025.1 Enterocloster bolteae | reverse complement strand
TCCCTGGGAGTTTATCTATTTGATGTTTGATGGCGTTGGTGCCCTGCCATATTATGAATATGTGATAAGCCATTTCGGAGCGATACTGTATTTTTCAGACCATCATCCAGCCATAAAATTGATTTTCGACCTCCATTTAAAGGCTTCTAATGGTTTGATCCCAGATGCATTTACTGCTGACAGCGAGGTGTTTCGGTTTATGTGTCTGCTATGTGGTTCCGGCATGGGAGGAGACAGCCAGGATTCTGCCTTGGTTAACAGTGCCAAAACCTATATGGAACACAACTTTGCAGATTCTGTCTCCTTGTTTGAGACCGCCCGGTATCTGGGGGTTTCCCAAAGTCATCTGTCCAGGGAGTTTGTAAAACATACTGGGGAACCTCCAAGCTTTTTTCTGACCAAGATGAGACTTGAGCGGGCAGCCCAGCTGCTAGTTTCCACAAATAAAGGGATTGATGAGATCAGTTTGCTCTGCGGCTTCTCTGACAGCAATTATTTTAGTAAAGTATTTAAAAAATATATGAAAATATCCCCGAGCCAATTTCGGAAACAGGCGAAGGCCCAGGGATATATCAATGTAAAAGTATGACACAGGCACAAAGAAGGAACAGAGTGGGCTGGCTATTTTACATTTGATTGATAAAATAGGTAATATTTTGATTGGCCTAGAAGATTTTAAAAGAGGTTGACAAACGAGAGAAAACCCAATATAATGGCTTTAATTTCATGAAGAAAAGCGATGACAAGAACAAGTAGCAGGCAGAAGCAGCACACAGAAAGCAGCCGGAGGATGAGAGGCGCGTGGAAAACTGTCTGTGAATACATCTTTGAGCTTCACACCAAACCGTGTCTTGCAGCCGGATAGAACAGGAAGGTTGGCAGATACAAAGTAGGCTGTGACGGATTCCTGCACACGTTATCGTGCTAGGGTATATAGGATTTATGGCAGCGATGGGAGATAACTTTATCGACAGTTTTCCTTGTACCTGAAGAGACAAAAAAGGTGTAAGCCTTTTTGTGAACATTAGGTGGTACCACGAGACTAGTGCCTCGTCCTTTTGGCAGGACGGGGTTTTTTGTTTACTATGAAAGTTCGAACCCTCATCCCCCGGAGGGTCCATAACAAAAGAATAAGCTGCATGGTTATTCTAAAGTGGACCAAGAGTCTTTCCAGACAAAGATGAATCGCATAAGGCATGAAAGATCTACAGGTAGATGATAAAAGGAAAAAGAAAAGGAGAGTAAAGAGATGCAATGTTATGATGAATTAGTTGCCAGAGGCTTAATTGCCCAGGTAACCAATGAAGAAGAGATCCGGGAGATGGTGAACAATGGAAAGGCCACGTTTTACATTGGCTTTGATCCTACAGCAGACAGCCTGCACGTGGGTCATTTTATGGCTCTGTGCCTGATGAAGCGTCTCCAGATGGCTGGCAACAAGCCCATTGCCCTGATCGGCGGCGGCACAGGCATGGTAGGAGATCCCTCCGGACGTACCGACATGCGCCAGGTGATGACGGAAGAGACAATTCAGCACAACTGCGAGTGCTTCAGACAGCAGATGAGCAAGTTCATCGATTTTTCCGATGGAAAGGCTCTCATGGTAAACAATGCAGAGTGGCTCTTAAAATTAAACTATGTGGAGCTTCTCCGGGAAGTAGGCAGCTGCTTTTCTGTCAACAACATGCTGCGTGCGGAGTGCTACAAGCAGCGGATGGAAAAGGGGTTAAGTTTTCTTGAGTTCAACTACATGATCATGCAAAGCTACGATTTCTACGTGTTGTTCCAGAAATACGGCTGCAACATGCAGTTCGGCGGCGATGACCAGTGGAGCAATATGTTAGGCGGCACAGAGCTGATCCGCAGGAAGTTAGGCAAAGATGCCCATGCCATGACGATCACCCTGCTTTTAAATTCCGAGGGCAAGAAGATGGGCAAGACCCAGTCCGGAGCCGTATGGTTAGACCCGAACAAGACCTCCCCATTTGATTTCTTCCAGTATTGGAGAAATGTGGCAGATGCGGATGTGTTAAAATGCCTGCGGATGCTGACATTCCTTCCGTTGGAGCAGATTGATGAGATGGATCGGTGGGAAGGAAGCCAGTTAAACGAAGCCAAGGAGATCCTGGCTTATGAACTGACAAAGTTAATCCATGGAGAAGAGGAAGCCCAGAAAGCCAGGGAAGCTTCCCGGGCATTGTTTAAGGGGCAGGGAAGTCTGGAAAATATGCCAACCCATCAATTAAGCCCAGAGGATTTTAACGAAGAGGAAACCATTGACATTCTGGCTGTCCTTCAGAAATCCGGCCTGGCCCCATCCCGTGCAGAGGCAAGAAGAAATGTGGAGCAGGGAGGTGTATCCA
>JAETTS010000480.1 GCA_021769025.1 Enterocloster bolteae | reverse complement strand
AAAATCCCATCTCTGAAAAAAGCTGTTCCCAGATGGAGGAGGAGGATCCCAGAAGAACCGGGTGGAGGGTCATGGTGCTTCTCTGGGAAGGGGACAAATAATGCATGGTAAGGGTAAGGTTCTTTCCAGAGACAGGAAGAGGAAAGAGGGCGGTTTTGGTAGGCGGATCCAGCCAGAATTCCGAAAAACTACCTGCCTGTCCATATTCAAAGATCAGCTCTCCGTCTATGAAAATCTGCAGAGGCGCATATACGGTCTTGACGTAAAGATAGTCCCCGGGCTTTACATCCAGCTGCGCAGTCAGGACAATGGGTGTGCGGGGAGAAAGATGGTGAAGGGATAGAGGAAGGGAGCAGAATTCTCCTTCCATCTGCCACCGGGTTATGGATAGGGCATCTGAATTCTTACGGCCTGCAGGGGCAAAGGCAGACAGGGAGTGGGAAAACAGGAGGAGAAAGAGAATCATACAGGCACAGCCAAGGAAAAGGCAGATGGTATGGAGCTTCGCATTGCGAAGCTTTCTTTTTTTGTGCTGATCAAAACCGTTTAAGATTCCCAAAGGTGTAAACATTATCTTCTCCTCCATGAAAATGATGATAAGTAATATACATAAAAAAGTGAATTTGTCAAGTACTAATTTTGAACGGATGAAAAGCATTTCTGGTAGTGGCGAAGGGGGATAAAGGTATATAAAATCAAATTATATAGTCTAAAAATGAGGAGGAAAAAGACAATGAATGGATTTGGCGGAAGATTTTTAACGGCATTGGTGTCTGCTTCCCTTTTATGCGTCCTTTTGATTGTGCAAATTCATGCATCGCCGGGGGGGGTATGGCTTTTATGCAAATGGTGATGGGAGGGTTAGTGACACTGGATTGTGCATCCATCACAAGGAACATACAGAGGCTTGCGGCTACCACGAGGGGCAAAGCTGCGGCCATATACATAACGACAGGTGCTATAAGCCTGTACAGGAGGACCGCGTGGCTACACCCTCCGATGCAGAGAAGAGGGTTCTGGACTGTCATCATGTCTGTGACGGGATCTGCGGCTATGAAGAGCCGGCGGAGTGTGGTTATGTATGCAGGCTCTGCCTGATGCAGAGAGCAGCTTTGCCTTCGGGAGGAACCATACGGAGGGAGACGCTGGATCTGGCCGCCTTGACAGGTGTGACGGAAAATGAAAAGGAGGGCTGGAGATGGGAGCCGGATGGAAACGGGGGAACTTTGACGCTGCACAATTTCCATATTCAACAGGATCAGGCAGTCGTCCTGATTGCATTTCCGCCTGACAGCAAAAACACCATAGTGCTGGAGGGAGAAAATATACTGGAGGATACAGCGGGTACATTCAGGCCCATAATTTCTGCCGGCTCGGATGGGGAATATACCATACAAGGGGATGGAAGCCTGCATATTTCCACAGCAGGAATGGCATACGGCTTTGCAGGAAGCTCCGTCACCATAGAATCGGGGCAGATCCGTTCGGACGCAAGTTTTTGTGTTATCTCAGATGATTTTACCGTCAATGGCGGTTCTCTGACCATTCATATTCCGGATACGGATCCGGATGGAGACGGCATCTATACAGACAGCGGAATGGTGAACATCGAAGACGGACAGGTAGAAATTCAAAATGGGCGTTTTGGCATTTTTATCCCCAATTTTACCGAAAAAAGCGAGAGAACAGGTGTGGCGATCCGTGGTGGAACGGTGAAAATCAGCTCTGTAACAACAGGTGGAATCTGTGTCGACCAGAAAAATGAAAAATCCCCTGAATCTATCTCTGTTACAGGGGGAACCCTGGAAGTAGAAGGAGAGGGGTATGGCCTTTTCGCTAAAAATATTTACATCAGCAGCTCTGAGGAGCAGGAAGAAAACATGGTAAGGCTGCAGACGGATAATTTCGGGATTTATGCGTGTGAGAGACTTACTGTCCTGGGAGGCGCAAAGCTGGAGGTTAACAGCGGGGCCAGTCTGGGCATTTATATACCGGATACCGGGAAAGGGCTGTCTGTGGAGAATTCCGCCGTGGTAACAGCAACAGGAGAGGTGGATGCATCGGTTCCTTCCGTGAACTTAACCGGGGAGGCAAAGCTTAATGCCATGGTACGGACAGATACGGATAAGGAGAGGGTGTGGACTGTTTACGGAGATGCAGAGCTTCGCAAAAGTCTGACCCTGGGGCCGGACAGCCATCCGTCTCAGAAGGGACAGCCGGTGAAGCTGGTGATCTCTCCGGAGGCAGCTTTGAAGATTCCAGACGGCGTTACATTAGATGCTACGCAGGGAATCGACGGGAATACCCTTGAGGATTATCTGTCTGTTCAGGGAGAGGTTATCAAAACCGGACAGGGGACAGGAAAAGTACTGCTTCCAGA
>JAETTS010000479.1 GCA_021769025.1 Enterocloster bolteae | reverse complement strand
TTCGTCGGAAGGAAATCACATATTTAGCAAAGATTTTAGTTATGACTATGAGCATGTAGATATTGACGGAGATAATATCTTTTTGTATAATGAAGACTCATGCAGGATATATAACCGATTTGGCAATTTAAAATACGAAGGTACATTTGATTTTCCGGTCTCAAAGATAGGCAACGGAGGTTTCCCCAACCAGATTATTGCCACGGGACCCCAGGTGATCAAAGAGATTAAATTACACTAGGAGGCTATCACAAATGAAAGAGATTGACCAGCTGTCCATAAACACGATCCGCACCCTTTCTGCGGATGCGATTCAGAGAGCCAACTCCGGGCACCCGGGTCTCCCCCTGGGCGCGGCGCCTATGGCCTATGAATTGTGGGTGAATCACATGAATCACAACCCTGCAGATCCGGACTGGGCCAACCGGGACAGGTTTATCCTGTCAGCCGGACACGGCTCCATGCTGCTGTATTCACTGCTTCATCTGTTTGGCTACGGCAATCTGTCCCTGGAAGATATAAAAAATTTCCGTCAGCTGGGCGCCCCTACGCCCGGACATCCGGAATATGGCTGCACACCGGGAGTGGAAGCCACCACAGGCCCTCTGGGAGCAGGTATGGGCATGGCCGTGGGTATGGCCATGGCGGAAGCCCATCTGGCAGCCGTATTTAATAAAGAGGATTATCCCGTAGTAGATCATTATACCTATGTGTTAGGCGGCGACGGGTGTATGATGGAGGGAATCTCCTATGAAGCTTTTTCACTGGCCGGAACCATGGGGCTTCATAAACTGATTGTACTGTACGATTCCAACCGCATTTCGATTGAGGGAAGCACGGACCTGGCATTTACGGAGGATGTAAGCGCCCGTATGGCAGCACTGGGATTCCAGACACTGACCGTGGAGGACGGCAATGACCTGGAAGCTATCGGAGCAGCTATTGAGGCGGCGAAGGCCGATACACAGAGGCCGTCCTTCATTACCATAAAGACGGAGATCGGATTCGGCTGCCCGGCCAAGCAGGGCAAGGCCAGTGCCCACGGAGAGCCTTTGGGCCAGGATAACGTGCTGGCCCTGAAAGAAAACCTTCAGTGGCCGTCGACGGAAGCTTTCCACGTTCCCCAGAGCGTATACGACCATTTTGAGAGGATATCTGAGGATAAGGCAGAGACCGAGGCGGCGTGGACTGTGATGTTTGCGGCATACTGCCAGGAGTACCCGGAGATGGAAGAGCTGTGGAATCAGTACCATGATACCCAGGCAGGCGTCCGGTTTGAGGACGATGAACAGTTCTGGGCGAGAGACGGAAAACCAGAGGCCACCAGAAGCCTTTCCGGAAAGCTATTAAACTATATGGCAGACAGGCTGCCCAACCTGTTCGGCGGTTCTGCTGACCTGGCACCGTCCAACAAGACAACCATGACAGGGAAAGGGGATTTCACCAGAGATACCCCCGCAGGCTGTAATATCCATTTCGGTGTTCGGGAACTTGCCATGACGGCTATCGGCAATGGTCTGGGTCTGCATGGCGGCGTTCGTCCATATGTAGCCACATTTTTCGTGTTTAGCGATTATATGAAACCCATGGCCAGACTGTCAGCCCTTATGGAGGTGCCTTTAACGTATGTGCTGACCCATGACAGCATCGGAGTGGGAGAGGACGGTCCCACCCATGAGCCGGTAGAGCATCTGTCCATGCTGCGGTCTATTCCCAACTTTCACGTGTTCCGTCCCTGTGATTCTATAGAGACGGCAGCCGCATGGTACAGTGCCGTGACATCCCGGAAGACGCCCACGGCTCTGGTGCTTACAAGACAGAACCTGGAACCGGTGGAGGGCACATCAAAAGACGCGCTGAAGGGCGGATATGTACTGTCCGACTGTGATGGAAGCCCGGAGGTAATCCTCATCGCCAGCGGCTCCGAAGTGAGCCTGGCTCTTAAGGCCAAAGCCGTGCTGGAGGAGGAAGGAAGGAAGATCCGTGTGGTATCCATGCCCTGCATGGAGCTGTTCGAGGAGCAGACACGTGAGTACAGGGAGTCGGTGCTTCCCAAGTCCGTGAGGAAGAGAGTGGCCATTGAGGCTGCCAGCGACTTTGGATGGGGAAGTTACACAGGATTGGATGGCGCATGCGTGACTATGAAAGGATTTGGCGCCAGTGGACCGGCCGGCAGACTGTTTGAGCATTTTGGATTTACAGTAGACCATGTTGTGGAGACTGTAAAATCCCTTTAATTCAGAAAATAAAAGGAATGAACCTGTGCATTACTCTTGCACAGGTCATTCCTTTTGTTGTAAACTATGTATATCAAAATACAAAAAGGAGAGGAAACACTGGGGAAGAAATGTATCGGAGTTGATGTGGGAGGAACCAGTGTAA
>JAETTS010000478.1 GCA_021769025.1 Enterocloster bolteae | reverse complement strand
TCTTTTCGTGTGGGGGCAGGGATATCCGGAAGGACGTTGGAGCAGTTAAAGGAGCCAAAGGATTTTGCAGATATGGCTAAGCAGGACTATGAGATGGCCCTGCGGGTATTTGAATACCGTGACTTTGTGGCAGTGCCTTTTATGCATCATACCCATATACGGGCAGTCTATGACGGGTTGAAAGGCCATGGTAATCGATATGGGCAGCTGGAGCAGTTTCTCATCGCCTTAAGACTTAAGGATCCGGTCAGGTTGGAGGTAGAGAATCTGAGCCGGGAATATTATGGGTTGGATCAGACGGTGGACGGGCAGATTGAGATCCGAAGGATTGGATGGGGATATCTTCCGGTGACAGTCCATGTGGATGGAAGCTTTATCCAGATCATGAAGAAGACGCTGGAGGAAGAAGACTTTGTGGATGGGGTATGCCGCTTTTCTTATCGGTTGAATCCAGGGGGACTTCATGGGGGAAGAAACTTGGGGACCATAACCCTGGAGACCATGAACGATGCTATCACCGTAAGATTCCAGGCATCTCCGGTACGTCCGGTGTCAAGGACAGAGGAGGGGGAGAGGAGATGGTCCCGCCCAGCGGGAAGATATGCCAGATACTTTTCCCTGCGCCTGGACTATGAGAGCGGGCTTAAGGATCCGGCTTCCCTGATAGATCAGATGCTTGAGGAATTGGGTCAGCTTCGTATGACGGGAGGGCCGTCTATGGAACTTTCTCTGATGGAGGCAGAGCTGCACCAGACAGCCGGCCACAGAGAGGAGGCTATGGCGGCACTTTTGGAGTGCAAGGAGGATGTATTTAACGGGCGGCTGGCTCATCCTGGGTACTACTGTCTGTTCCAGTATGTACTTTTACAGCTTCAGCCAGACGAGGAGAAGATGAAATCGTTGATCCGGCTGCTGGAGAAGTATCAGCAGGACTGGCCGGAGGATTATCTTTTGTTTTATCTGTATACCCGCTGTGAAGACCGGTATTGTTTTGAGAATCCGGGAGAGATGTTAACTCAGATGAAAGTTCTGTATGGGGAGGGGTGTCACAGCCCGTTCCTTTATCAGCAGGCATTGGCAGTGTGGAATGATGCTCCCCAGCTTTTGTACGGGATCGGCTCGTTTGAGTTGCAGGCGCTGCATTTTGGCGTGAGGAGGGGCTTAGTCAATCAGACAGTGGCGGTAAAGGCAGCTAAGCTGGCGGTAGTGAACCGGCATTTTCAGCCGTTATGCTTAAAGATGCTGCAGCTTATGTATGAACGATTTCCGGACAGGGATATTCTGGAGGCGGTGTGCAGCCTGATGATCCGGGGCAACTGCCGGAAGGAGAGAGATTTTCCGTGGTATGAGAAGGCACTGAAGGAGCAGATAAGCTTGACCAGGTTGTATGAGTATTTTCTGTATTCCCTTCCAGCTGGATATGACCGTCTGATTCCGAAGGAAGTGCTTCTCTATTTCTCCTATGACCATGAGTTGGATCATCACAGCAGGGCCATGTTGTATGCCAATGTGATCCGGTATCTGAATGAGGACAGCCCGATCTACCGGGATTACCAGAAGGAGATGGGGCGTTTTGCTGCGGAGCAGGTTCTCCAGTCTCGGATTGACAGCAGCCTGGCGGTGGTATATGATGCGGTTATCTATGAAGGTATGGTGGATCTCCCCATCGCCAAGATGTTGCCTTCTATATTGAGATCCTACCGGATCAGCGTGAGAAATCCCAATATGCGGCAGGTGGTAGTCTGCTATGAGGAACTGACAGAGGAGGGCGTGTATCCGATTCAGCAGGGGGTGGCGTATGTGCCAGTATTCTCGTCCAAAAGCTGTATCCTTTTTCAGGATGCGTATGGTAACCGGTATACCGACGTAGGCCATATCACCACCCAGGTGTTGGATAAGCCAGGGCTGGAGCGGAAATGTTTTGAGGTTTACCCGGATCACCCTATGCTTCTTTTAGGGGCTTGTCGGGAAGCGGCGGAGCATCTGACGGAACAAGGGCTGGATATCATCGAACAGGCTTTGGAACGGTTAAATCTGCATCCCCTCTACAAGAATAACCTGGTAGGGGTTTTGATCGAGTATTACAAGAAGATTCCCCTTAAAGAAGGGGAGAGGCCTGTCTTTTTGCTGTCTATGGACACGAAACTGCTGTCTCAGACCCAGAGAGCGGAGCTTTGTGAGACGTTTATCAGTGGAAATTATATAAAAGAGGCGTTGGGAATTATACGGGAATACCGGTGCAGGATCTCAGGAAAACAGCTTAGGAAGCTGTGCAGCAGTGTGATTCTGGCCAGAATGTTTGAGCAGGATGACCTGCTTTTAGCGCTGGCATTTTCTGTGTTCAGGCAGAATCAGGCGGACAGCGTGATTCTGGATTATCTGTGCGAGCACTTTAACGGGAATTCTGA
>JAETTS010000477.1 GCA_021769025.1 Enterocloster bolteae | reverse complement strand
TTAAACATCCTATGGAAGTAGTCAGTGTAGGCGATATCGTAGAGGTGAAGGTGCTGAGTATAGATCTGGCCAAGAAGCGGATCGCCCTGACTATGAAAATGGGAAAACAGTAGATACGGAGGTGGATTGGTATGGACAAAGACAGCATGTTTCATTTTCATATCCAGATTATGGCCAGAGATCTGTGGGGATTCTCCATGTATCATTCCAACAAAGGATACCTGGGGATCTTCAATGTGTTGTTTACCCTGGCAGCGCTGTGGCTTCTAGTGACCCGGTGGGGAGAGTTTAGCATACCTTACCGCCTTCTGCTTCTGGTGTGCGCGCTGATGTTTACGGTATGGCAGCCCCTTCTTCTATATCTGAAAGCCAGGAAACAGGCCAAGGGGGCAGCGGTGAAGGCGCCTATGGATATGACCTTCACAAAGGAAGGGTTTGTCATCGAGCAAAATGACCAGAGACAGGAAGTGTCATGGGATCAGATTGGACGAGTAGAGCATATGCAGGGGCAACTGATTATCTATATGAGCAGAATCCGCGCCTATCTTCTTCCAGACATGATTGTGGGGGAAGACAGGGAAGGACTGTGGAATCTGATGCGTGAAGCGGTTCCAAAGGAAAGGCGGAAGGGGATATGACAAACGTTTGGGAGACGCATTCATGGGAAGAGACCTTTGCATTGGGAAAATGTCTGGGCGTGAAAGCCAGGGCCGGACAGGTATATTGTCTGGACGGAGACCTGGGAGCTGGTAAGACGGTCTTTGCCCAGGGGTTTGCAGCCGGACTTGGAATCCGAGAGCCGGTCAACAGCCCTACCTTTACTATTGTACAGCAGTATGACGAAGGAAGGCTGCCCATGTATCATTTTGATGTTTACCGTATCGGGGATGTGGAAGAAATGGAAGAGATCGGATACGAGGATTGCTTTTACGGGGAGGGTGTATGCCTGATCGAGTGGTCTTCTCTGATTCGTGAACTTCTGCCTCGGGAGGCCGTCCGAATCGTGATGGAGAAGGATTTGGAAAAAGGGTTTAATTATCGGAGAATATCCATAGAGAATATGCCGGAGGTGGAATGATACAGTTTTGCATCCGGCATATGCCCTGGAAAGGAATGGCAAGCGATATGAAGATATTGGGAATTGACAGTTCATCTCTGGTGGCATCTGTAGCCATTGTGGCAGATGATATATTGATTGCAGAGTATACTGTTAACTATAAGAAAACGCATTCACAGACCTTGCTCCCCATGCTTGACGAGGCAGCCAAGATGGTGGAACTGGATCTGAAGAGCCTTGATGCCATTGCAGTATCCGGAGGGCCAGGATCGTTTACCGGCTTAAGGATTGGCACGGCCACAGCCAAAGGCCTGGGGTTGGCGCTGCATAAGCCGCTGATTCATGTGCCTACGTTAGACGCTATGGCCTATAATCTGTGGGGATGTGACCGATTGCTGTGCCCCATGATGGATGCCAGGAGAAATCAGGTCTATACTGGTCTTTACCGTTGCCGGTTCGGCCTGGAGGTGGTAAAACCTTCCTGTGCCATGGATGTGCAGGAACTGATCAGGGAACTAAATGATACAGGACAGCCGGCAGTGTTCCTGGGAGATGGCGTTTCGGCGTACAGACAGCAAATGGAAGAAGGGCTTAAGATACCGTTTGACTACGCTCCGGCCCATACAAACCGGCAGAGGGCAGCTGCGGTAGCCGCCCTTGGAGGAGAATACCTAAGGCAGGGGAAGACAGTATCTGCCGCTGATTTTCGGCCGGACTATCTGAGACAATCACAGGCGGAGAGGGAGAGAGAGGAGAAGGAACGAGAACAACAGCAAGGCGGAGCCTAAAACCAGATGGGGATGGTGGGAAGCAAAAGGGAGAAAGTAAGAAAAGAACGGAAGGCAGGCGAGGTTATGGACAGGGAGTGGGAACAACAGGGGCGGATGCCAGAGACAGATACCTTCACAGTCAGGCTGATGAGAGAGGGGGAACTGGGACAGGCGGCAGAGTTGGAACGCCTTTGTTTTTCACAACCCTGGTCGTTGAAACTTTTAAAGGATAGTTACGCCGGATCGTGGGACACCTTTTTTGCGGTGGAGCGGCAGGGAATTCTGTGGGGGTATGCCATCCTTCGGGTGATAGCAGGGGAGGGCGAAATTCAGAGGATTGCGGTTCATCCCAGAATGCGGCGTGTGGGCATTGGGAGTAAACTGATGGAAGCCATGGACGCATTTTCCAGTACTTGCAAAGTAGGGGATACCACTCTGGAGGTTCGGGCAGGCAACATAGGGGCCATCAGCCTGTATAAATCCTATGGTTTCGTGGAAGAAGGCCTGCGCAGAGACTACTACCGCAACCCGACGGAGGATGCTGTCATCATGTGGAGGAGAAGGCCTTGAAACAATTACCAGTTAAAATCATCGAAAAACC
>JAETTS010000476.1 GCA_021769025.1 Enterocloster bolteae | reverse complement strand
AGAATTCTTTTTATCTTCTTGTTTTCCGTCTGTTGGCAGATTAACTGGACGCTCTTTGACAATGAGATTCCAGAACGAAGAACATATGAAAACTGAGAAGCCAGCATGGATAGCGTCTGGACACTGAGCCATCCTGGACCGATCTCCATAGAAAGAATGTCAGACAGATTTCCTTTTGGAGTGATACGCTTTACCATCCTGCAGCTCTGCCTGATCCGGACGATTGCCTCATACTCATCGGACGCTTCCACAATTCCTTTTACCGGGAAGCCGTCAAGGGAAATTCCGCTGTATTTATACCGTTTTTCTCCCATTAGCAGCCCCCTTCTCTTCCCATGTGCATGTCCTATTCTATCATGTATCAAAACCCAAGGCAAGTGCCAGGCATCCGACAAATACTGGTCTTCAACCACAGGGAACCATCCTTTTGATCATGTTTCATTCTGGCTGCCATACACGGAAAATGCTTTTCTTTCAAGACGAAAGCCTTCCAAAGGCTCAAAAGGAATCTCCTTTTTATCCACCACAAACCATGTGGCATCCACGACCTGAATTACGCCGTGCTGAGGATCCTGAAAACTCACGGATCGATCCCCGTCCCATTCCGGCCCAGATGCCTCCATTGCATCCCGAAAAGCCTGAAAGCTTCCGAATTCCTTTTTGGAACCGCATTTTACGATTACCCCATGCTTTAATCCCTGGGACACCAGTTCTTTCCCCGTATTGGCCCCCTGTTGTGTCATGGATACCGGATTGGAAAACCATGCCCATACATATCCATTCTCTGCCCTGGCTGCAAATGTATGATCTGTACAGACGAATTCATCGTACTCATAAGAAGGCGCATAGGCATGAATCCGATGAACCAGTTCCCTGGGGTCAATATCAAACACCATAACCGTCACATTCTCATACCGCTCAATCCATGGCATGGTACCGTTGCCAGCCCAGTAACTGGGACGGTTTTCACCGCTGAACAGCCGCTCTCCCGGATGATTAATATAGAATAGCGCACCTTTGTGCTCTCCGAATGCCACATTCATCAGATGCTGCTGATGCCCGTGGCGGAAAGGTTTAAACCGCCGTACCGCCGCCGTATGGTAATCCTTGGTGCGGTACGTATGAATCTTCAGCCGGAGAATCCCCTGGTCAAGCTCCTGGGTGATTCCCTCGCCTTCCTTCACACTGCATTCCGCTGTGAAATCATCTGGCTCGTAATCGCTGATGGCATACAGATGCACGGAATTGCCGAAAAACGTAAGATACCCGGTTCCAAAGGAAACCCAGTTGATAAAATTGGTCTCTACCTGGATCCTGGTCTTGATGGTATTCTCGTAAACCCGCCCATAGGTCGAATTCATCACACCATTAAAGGTGTTGTAGGCCACAATCCGCATGGAAAAATCCAGCGCCCGCTTCGCCATATTCCGAATCTTCTCATCCGGCGCGCACAGATACAGTGTAAAAAAGCCGATAAAGTCAATGGGAATGTAGGTGGCAGAGTTCCATTCCGCATATCCGTACCGGAAGAAGACTTCAAACCACTGTTCCACCCTTCTTCTGCCATACTCCTCCTGAACCGCCCCCGGCCGGCCGCTCTCCGTAAAGATCTCCTCCGGATACTGATGCCCCCATAAATACTGGGAAATATGGAATAAAAAGGCATGGTTCTCACTGAAATACCACATCACATCATCTCCTGGCTCATCGATCCAGTATCGGAAATGAAGCACTGCCTGGCGGATCCGCTCCTTTTCTCCCAGTGTCAGCTTGTCCTCATACCGCTTCATCAGAATCACCATAGGAGCCAGTGAAAAATCAGCGCAGTCTTCTTTTGCCTCAATCTTTCTTAAGCATGCATCCAAAGCCTGTTTGGCCTTCTCATCCATAATGCCTTCTATCTCCAAAGACGTGATGACAACCTGTAACCCCAGTTCTCCATGGGTGTGGAGAAACTCCAGGGCCTGCCTTTTCCTCTCTTTTATGGAAGGAGCTGGTTCCATGGTCACGGTCTTTCTGGGAATGATCCCCACAAACAACCGACGGCTGATCCGGTATGGGCCTACATCCATGGAAAGGTAGACGTTGGACATCTGGATCTTACTGTCATCCACCTTTGCATATATCAGATGGTTCTGGTCTCTCCTTGCCATCACCTGCCGGAAGTCTTTTGAATTTCTCTGCCCTCCTGTTCCGGAAGAAATGGAGGATACATACAGCACCGTATCCTCACAGAGCAGAGACGGGTCATAACATAGCTTGGCCTCCCCTTCTGTATACATATCTCTCTCAAAATAGCAGGAAGACAGAAACGCTTCTGCCCTGCGAATCAACTCAGGTTCTTCCTTTACCTCCACCTGTCCGGTAATAGGGAACTGTCCCTGATAGCGGAATTCAAAGTAGAAGAACACATCCCGCTCCGCCAATTC
>JAETTS010000475.1 GCA_021769025.1 Enterocloster bolteae | reverse complement strand
TTTTATAACAACGAATGTGCAGCCCAGCAGAGATGCCAGCAAGGTTCTCGGACTAACTAATTTCATAGAAACACCTCCTCACAGTTTTAGTGTCACCACCACAAAACCCGTTTTTCGTTCCGTTTATTCCATTCTATCACAAATCCGAGAGCGGAGAAATACAGAATACACCGTTCTCCACCGGAATCTTTAAAATCAGGACCCTGTTCTTTTGGAAGCATCCACTGGCGCGGTTTCCTTCTGCTGCTTTTTCAGAGCTTCCTGCCTTTTTTTATATTCTTCCCGAACCTTTTCCTGGGCTTCCTTCTTTTCCTGTTCCATCTTAAGATAGAGTTCTTCAGTTTCATAGAAATTAATCCAGATGGTATAGCCCCTGGAATCAGCGGGTTGGGTAATGCTGCTTCTCTGCACACCGCAGTATCCGTTTGAAAGCTGTACGCCCCATTTAAGCACCTTGTCGTCATCTGGCACCTCAAGCTTGGATAATGCGCGATAAACCTCCTCTTCATCCTCAAAACCTCCATAAAGGATTGTAATGAAAATGATTTCCTGTTTCCAGTCCTCCCAGGCAAACGGTTTATCATTCACCATATGGCTTTTGGCGTCAAAGATCGTGCTCATATAGCGATTGCCATCAACGATTCCGCTGATAATACCGCCGTACAGAATCGTATCAAGGCTGTCCTCGTGGTATTTCCTCTCCGGGTCGCGCAGCACGTAATTAGAGTATACTGTATTTTCCCTGGTCAGGAGCTCCTCGCTTTCGTCTTCTGAGATGATACAGGGCAGCTTAAGGCGGTCCACGGTTTTCATGATGGTCCCTTTGTCTAATGGAAATTCCGGTTCAGCCATGGATTCCTTCGGAATGCTGTCCGGACCTTCTGTATAGGGACTGTTTTCCACACAGGCTGTCAATGTCAGTAAACCCGCTATAAGTAAACCTAAAATTATATGTTTTTTCATTGGCTTCCTCTCCATTGAAATCCCAGTTCGATGCCGCACCTTTTTGAGCCTGCCGGCTCGGCATATTTACCCCCCCCCCCCCAATACCAACAATATGCACCATATGATAAAGAAGATCCACCGATACTCAAGGGCATTTTGTATCTGGACACGCAGGACCCTCATTTTAATGGGTTTGGTAGCAAAAACAGGAATCAGGGACAGCTCCTTGTCACGATACATTTGCTCCAGGACTTCGGCATATCCCGGCATGTCTTCATCACACAAAAACACAGCCACTGCTTTCCTGTACATAATCTGAAGCGCTTCCCCTGTACTTCCCGCTTCTTCAATGCAGTATTCACGTTCAAGCGCAGTATACAATATTTTTCGGTCTTCTTCTGTGTTACTACGTAACAATTAAGCCTATCGGCTGAACAGATGGGTTTAGCACCGGCTAAAAAATAGCCGGTGTGCCCATGAATTGACTTGGCGGTTCTTCGCTTTGCGCAGATCCCGTTCGCTCATATTGTTGTCAGACGGAACCCCAAAATCATTCAGAAACAGCAGATGGTTTCTCTTGCTTCCTATGATAGAAAGTTTAACAGAAAACAAGGGAAAAAGCAAATTCCGGGATGACTGCTGTTCGTCAAAGTGACGGTGGATAACTTTGGGCGATTGGGCGCATCCGGGGAATGAATGAGTCAATGCAAGCTGCCCATTCTCCGCCATATCTACTGTAAGGCCCTGCATCTGGAGCAGCTCGGCTGCAATTTCACGGTTCAGTTTGTTGTCCTCTACCAGCAGGATACGCCTGCCAGATAGCACAGACCGTGCAGGTTCCTCCGGAACATCCGGTTTTGGTGGGGTATTCCTGCAGAATTTGTGCCGGGTGCAGGCCATTCTCGGCTTGAATAGTAATATGCTGGATTATTTAGATTCTTGCCAATTGCTTATCCACCACTGCAGGCATGCCATGAACGTTTCGGGGGATAGAATCTCATTCCAGACAGCTGCCGGGGATAACCACTGCCCAGGTGTCTGCTTCCCGGATTTTTCTGATGGATATCCAAATGCCGGTCATGGATGGCTGTCAGGCAACGAAAGCAATACGCTCACTTTCACGCAATGATGCGCAGGACATTCCGATTCTGGCCCTGACAGCAAACGCCTTTTCATCGGATCTTGGAAAGGTTCACAACGCCGGAATGAATGACCATTGCAATCCGGACGACGGCCTCCCCTCCTGACAGTACCCAGTCTCCCCTCATTCCCAGGTCCTTCAATAACTCAGACGCACTTTCTTACACTGCCTGGTCGTCGTCAACCACCAGCACCGGAAGACCGGCCAGCTCCCTGTAGTCAGGCGCTACCTCTATAAAGAGCCGCTCCCCGGCTCCCTCTGTCTACAGTAATTGTATTGAGAATGTTAGCTGCTTCCTTTCACTTGGCGCAGCTTTCATCACACCTCTTTTATGCTCAAACACAT
>JAETTS010000474.1 GCA_021769025.1 Enterocloster bolteae | reverse complement strand
TGAATGTGCCTTTTGGTGTTTTGAGCAGTGTGATGACCAATAAGCAGAATGAGAGGGCCATTCTCTCTATCAGCCGGGCCAGCCTGGGGGCGCTGGGGGTGTTTGTTATCAGTTCTTATGCGCCGGATATGGTGGAACGGTTTGGCGGCGGGCCGGGGGGATGGCAGAAGACATTTCTGATGATAGGCATTGTGTCGGTTATCCTGTTTATGATTACGTTTTTGGGATGTAAGGAGCGGGTGGGCTCCGGGGTTATGGAGCAGAAGACGGGGAAGAAGTCTTCGATTACTCTGGTGCAGGGAGTGAAGATCCTGTTTGCCAATAAATATTGGTTTATCATGTTGATGGTGAATATTTTTTATACGGCTATGACAAGTCTTTATGGGATGAACCTGTATTTTGCCAAGTATGTGATAAAGGATGCAGGGTATAACAAGACTATGATGATGTGTTCTACGTTTGCATCGATTTTGGTGCCGCTTCTTGTGATACCGGTTGTTCAGAGGATCGGTAAACGGAATGTAGCACTGTATGGCGGGGCAGGAATGGGGATTCTGGGGCAGGTGCTTCTGATCTTTACTGCGGAGTCTTCTCTGGCCGGTATGTATATGGGGCTGATCTTAAGAGGCGTGGGTGTGGCTTGTATCTCTGCCACCAAGTTCGGTATGATCGCAGATAGCATCGAGTATGGAGAGTATAAGACCGGGACGCGGGCGGAAGGATTTGTATACTCGGCGGCGTCCCTGGGAGTACGGTTTGGCTCTGCCTTTGCCTCGGCGTTTATCGGCTGGGTATTGGGCGCTTTTGGGTATGACGGGGAATTGGCGGTTCAGAGTGAAAGCGCCATAAAGGGAATCAAGATTATGTTTTATTATGCGCCTATGGTGGTGTTTGTGGGACTTCTGCTGCTTCTGCTCTTTTATCATCTGGACAGGGAGTATGACGGCATTATGAAGGTGCTGGAGAAGCGGCATCAGGAGGCTGGAGCTTGAGAGGAAAGAAAGGTATGGATATTATAAAAAACGATAAAAGGAGAGTAGTGAGATGAAGATAACAAAGGCAACCCGGTGGAGAGTGTTTGCAGGAGTATGGCTTCAGAGCCTGTTTACTTCTGCCACAGCATATTTCAGTTTGTTTTGTATTCCGCTTACGACCAAGTTTGGGTGGAGTGATTCTGATTTTGCTCTGGCCTACACGATTTATATGTTTACCTACTGTGCCGTGGGATTTATCGGCGGTTCTCTGGCTGAGAAGTTAAGCCCCAGAATTACCATTTACATAGGCCTGGCCTTGTTTGCCGGGGGATGGTTCCTGACAGGGTTTGCTTCCAGCATTCCTCAGCTGTATATCTTTTACGGGCTCATGGCCGGTGCAGGCGGCGGTATGATCTATCCGGCATGCCTTCCTACGGCGTTAAAATGGTTTCCGGATCGCTCCGGCTCCATCTCAGGGCTGGTGCAGGCAGGGGCTTCCTGCGGGCCGTTTCTTATGAGTCCTATCGCCCAGTCTCTCATCAGCAGGTTTGGGGCGCAGATGACCTGCAGGATTTTGGGGATTGTATTTTTGATCGGTGTAGGCGCTGTGGCCTGGATGATCGTGCCCTGCCCGGAAGGATGGGCTCCTGAGGGGTGGAAACCTTCTACGGAACAGGCGAAGGTGCTTAAGACGAAGGATTATAATTTAGGACAGATGGTGAAGACACCGGTGTTCTGGGTGCTGCTTCTGATGTTTATCTTTGCCAATGCGGCAGGTACCATGATGGTTTCCTTCACAAGCCCCATCGCCCAGCGCCAGGTAGGGCAGACGGCTATGACGGCTGCGCTGTGCGTGTCCATCATGACACTGTCCAATATGTGCGGACGGATCGGATTCGGATTTATCTATGATATTTTGAAGGGCTGGAAGAGCCTAATTCTTCTGATGATTATCAACGGGGCATCGATGCTGATGCTGACACAGGCTGCCACGCTGCCGTTCTTTATTCTGTGTGTGGTTTTGGTAGGATTTTCCTTCGGAGGGCTTTTGGTGGTGTTTGCACCTATGGTCCGGATGATTTTCGGCTCTAAGTTCTACAACAGGAACTATGGCTTGATCTTTATCGGATATGGAATCGGAGCCTTTGTGGGGCCGAAGATCAGCGCTTATTTCTATGATTCGACAGGGCAGTACACTATGGGATTTGTGGGATCTGCGGTGCTGGCTGTGGCAGCCATTGTCCTGATCGTTATTGCACAGAAGATGGCGCAGAAAATGGAACAGGCGTAAAGAATTGCAAGGGATATTTAATGGAATTCGTTCATCTTCCTTAGCATAACCGGAGCGAAAAGGGCGGCAGCAAAGGTCATGCCTCCCATTACCAGGTAAGCCGTACTGTAGTTGAACATTCCAGCGATCTGGCCGGTCATCACAGGCCCCAGAGTCATGCCGATGCC
>JAETTS010000473.1 GCA_021769025.1 Enterocloster bolteae | reverse complement strand
TCAACTGCGTTAAGACTTTCCTCCAGAGAATCATAGAACCGCACATCCGTCCGGTCATCGTCGCTTTTGCGCATGCCCATATACACAGCCTGTACCCCGCCCTTCAGGTTTGTCATATCAAACCCGTCGCGGGCCACCAGCACACTCTCTGTCTCCAGATATGGATTGCTTAAAAGAACATTTCTTCGTTGGACTGCATCATAATCATACAGGATAGACAGAATCACATCGGCTCTGCCTTCATTTAACGCCTGTTCAAATTCACTGTAATCATCCGCGTAAACATACTCCAGCGTCCATCCGGCCTTTTGGGCTATACTGCTGAGCAGGTCTCTGGCTACGCCCTGCACCTGTCCTTTTCCATCGTAGTACTGGATGGGGCCAAACCCGTCATGGACCAGTACCTTAAGTACCGGATGTTCCTGTATGTATTCCCGCTCCTTGCTGTTGAGGTGCATCTGGCTTCCGGACCGGGAAAAATACTTATTATACAGGTTCATCTGAAGGGTGGGATTATTCTCACTGATATAGGAGATTGCCCGGTTCAGTTCATTGATTATTTTGGTATTACCCTTGGTGGTGGCAAAATAAAAGGGAGTAGGCGAAAATTTAGCAACAGGACGGAATCCCTGGGACAGGGATACATCAACGGACAGCAATGCGTCCGCCTTACCGGAATAAACCCTCTCCTCCTGCTCCCCATCCCTCTCGCACCAAACGATCTCATACTGGATGCCATTGAGCTTCGCGTACTGGTAAAACTTTTCGTTATGGTAATCTGCCTGTTTCAAAAGCGCTATGCGCAGTCCCTTGAAATCAGAAAGATTATATTCATCAATGCGGTCATCATCATCCCGGACCGCAATCACACTGTACGCGTTGCCGTAGTTTTCACTGGGAAAATCAAAAACAGAGGAAGTCTGCTTGTTGTTATTCATGGCTCCAACAAGATCCAGTTCCCCCCGTTCCAGCATATCCATCATTTGAATCAACTGTTCATCCATGGATCCTTGGGGTTCCACAAACTCATAGGTCCATCCTGTGTACTGTCCAATCTCTTTCAGATAATCATAGGTATAACCCGCATAATTACCATTTTCATCCTTCATGGTCAGACCCGACTGCACGGGAAATCCCACCCGAATCACAGACTCTGCTTCTGCTCCATAGGAAACAAAACTGTATGGCAGTATCAGGCAGTATATTGCAGACAAAACCATCCTATATTTTTTAATCAATTGGTTCATGGATTTTCTCCCGGTCTTTTATATCTATTATTCATGTACATAATATCCCATCCATTATATAACAGCTTGCCGCATATAACAATGTAAATCACTCCCCATGCTGTTAAGACAGAGAGGGGGATTCCCCCTTATGGAAAAATCCCCTTTTTGTTTACCTTGGCAAGCCGGTTCCGCCGCAATGTTTCCAGCCAATGTATTTCCAGCAGTTCTTTTGCTTTATTATCCCTTGCTTCCGTTCTTTCTTTGCGGTCCAGTCCTCATTCCCAAAAAACAGAAGAAATAGGATAATCATGCTATATAAACATATTGTAACCCTAATATCTTAAAACTTCAATGTCAAATTATTTATGTTTCCAGCAATGTTCCGGCAAATGCGCCTGCATCAAGATTCGCATTGTGAACCGGACGTCAGCGTGGTAAAATATACTCAGATAAAACCGTGATACTTTCAGAATATCCAGGAGGGATTTTTATGAATTATGAAGGACAAATCTGCCGCGGTCCCATGGAGCGTTCGTCCTATATGCTTCCGGTTGCCGTTGGCTGTTCTTACAACCAGTGCAAATTCTGCACCCTGTTCCGGCATCTGAAATACAGGGAACTTCCCATGGAGCAAATTGAGGCAGAACTGGAAAGAGTCCGCAGCCTGGGCGGCAATCCAAAGCATGTCTTTCTTGGGGACGGCAATGCCTTTGGCCTGGGTACAAAACGTCTGCTGGAAATAACAGACCTGATTCACCGTTATTTTCCGGACTGCCAAGCCATCAATATGGATGGGACCATCACCAATATTCAGGCCAAGTCCCAGGAAGAGCTGCGGGCCCTTCGGGAGGCAGGTATACGTCATCTGTATCTGGGCATTGAAAGCGGTCTGGACGATGTCCTGCGTTATATGGGAAAGGACCATAATCTGGACCAGGCCTACCGTCAAATCGACCGCATCCAAAGCGCAGGGTTTATATTCGATGCCCATATCATGACCGGAATCGCGGGACATGGAAGGGGACTCGAGAACGGAACTGCCACCGCAGAATTCTTTAACCGCACCCAGCCGCAGCGCATTATAAATTTCTCTCTGTTCCTGTTTCACAGCGCCCCGCTGTATCAGGAAGCGCAGGCCAAAACCTTCATCCCTGCCACTGAGCTGGAGAACCTGCAGGAGGAACGGCTGCTTCTGGAGCTTCTGAATAC
>JAETTS010000472.1 GCA_021769025.1 Enterocloster bolteae | reverse complement strand
TTGGATATATCCAAAATCGAAAGCGGCAAAATGACGCTGAATGTTGAGCCGGTGTCGTTAAGAGAGGTGATGGACAGCATTGTCAATATCATACAGCCTCAGGTCAAGGCGAAAAATCAGAGGTTCAATGCGGCTGCCTACGAGATCCTCTCAGAACATGTGCGCTGTGACAGTGTGCGGCTGAATCAGGTATTGATTAACCTGTTGGGAAATGCTGTCAAGTTTACCCCGGAAAAAGGCTTTGTCCAGGTATCTGTGTATCAGGAGGCATTGCCAGGAGATATGTCCAGGATCCGCACCCATTTCCTGGTAAGCGATACAGGAATTGGCATGTCTAAGGAGTACCAAAAGGAAATCTTTGAATCCTTCAGCAGAGAAGACAATACTCGTGTACAAAAAACTGAAGGATCCGGGCTGGGAATGTCCATTACCAAGTGCATTGTGGATGCCATGGGTGGCTCTATCTCTGTCCACAGTGAACAGGGCAAGGGCAGCCAGTTCCATGTTGTCCTTGACCTGGAAAAATCACAAGGGCTAAAGATGGATACCGCTCTTCCCAACTGGAATATACTGGTGGTGGATAGCGATAAACGGCTTTGCATCAATACTGTTCATATTTTAGAGTCCTTGGGATTCCACTCTGAGTGTTGTCTGAACGCCAAGAAGGCAATGGAACAGGTTGCTCACCGCCGCCAAAATGATCCTTATCACCTGATTCTTCTGGGCTGGGATCTGCCAGACATGAACGGGGCCCAGGTTGTCCGGGAAATCCGTTTAAGCTGCGGGGAAGACTGCCCGGCTTTCCTGCTGTCGGCCTGCGATTGGAGCGGAATAGAAAAAGAGGCCAGAGAGGCTGGGGTCTCCGGCTTTATTTCCAGGCCCCTGTTTCCGTCCACCTTGTCTGATGCCCTGAAATCACTTATCAGCACTGGCGGCGAAGAATCCACCGACACGGAAAACACGGCGAGCCTGGCGCTTCGCGGGAAGCGTGTTTTACTGGCGGAAGATAATGAGTTGAACTGGGAGGTTGCAAGGGAGCTTCTTTCTGTCCTTGAACTGGAACTAGATTGGGCTGAAAATGGAGAACTCTGCGTTGCAGCCTTTGAGAATGCTCCTGTCGGGTATTATGACGCGATTCTTATGGATGTGCGGATGCCTGTTATGGACGGCTACGAAGCTACCATGGCCATCCGGAAACTGAAGCGCGAAGATGCGAATCTTCCTATTATCGCCATGACCGCCGATGCGTTTTCAGAAGACATTCAGAAGTGTTTAGAGTGCGGTATGAATGATCATTTGGCAAAGCCTATTGATATTCAAGTCGTGGCTTACAAGTTGAAAAAATATCTGAAATAAGGGGTGCCTGTGGCCACAAGCCCTAACGCCCGGCGCGGAAAATAGAAGCAACTCAGAAAATAGGCGGCGGTAAAACGCCGCCCATCCATCATATCCTCTCTCCCCTCCCCATACTCACAGATCCCCCTGCCTCCGTTCCATCCCCACATTCCTCTCATACGCCCACACCGACAAACCATACCACACAGCCAGAATCCCCAGCACAACCGCCACACTGATTACATTCACTGCCGTCAGATCCCGGTACATCATTTTCCCCAAAGCCCCCACAGAAAAGAAAGAAGAAATCCCCATAACCCCAAAAGTCACCCCATAAGAAGCCCCCAACTCCGCCCCGATAGACTTTTTGAGCACCTGCCGGTCAAACCCCAGCTTCATCAGAACCTGGTACCGCTCCTTCTCCTCAAAGGCATCGTTGTACAATTTCATAAACATAATGCTGCCGCTTGCCAGGATAAACACCAGAAACATAAAAATACATACAGAATAAAATACTTTCACCCAATCCAGCTCATTGCTCCCAGGATCCACCGCCACCCTGCCGGTCTTTCCCTTTTCTCCCATGTCCAGAATCATCTGATCCAGACAATCCCTGGCCTCTGCAAACGCCCCCGGATCCCCGATCCGGTAATTGTAGACAAAATTTTCCTCTCCCATAGGCAGAAGCCTCTCATACTCTCTGTCATTTACCACGTAAAATCCGATGCTTTCCTGAAGATACCCCAGATAAGGTGTACTTGTATCCAAAATCTGCCGGTAAGTCTTTCCTCCGATATCCACCGGCTTTTCCCCTCGTTCCGTAATCAGAGACAGAAGAACCGGATGGGAGATCCGAATCACCTCATCCTCCCCAAGTTCCTCCACTTCTACCTCCATTCCCGCCGCCTCTGCCAGTTCCTTCAGACGGGAAAACGGAAGAATACCGTACTTTCCAGAATACTCCCCGGAATGAACCAGGGAAGGATCCAGCCCCAGCATGGGAATCCAGGTGCTCATCTCAACCGAAACCTTCACCTCTATCGCCTCCCTTGCCGCCCCTTCCAGATCCTCCCGGCGGCTCAGCAGCTGAAAGGTATACGTATTC
>JAETTS010000471.1 GCA_021769025.1 Enterocloster bolteae | reverse complement strand
TTTTTGGATGTATACAGTTCAAAACAGCCAGTTTTCTCATATCTCCTTACCCATATCAAAGTACGGAATAACGGAATGCTCCCAAGCGTCTCAAAGTCTTTATCAAGTACAATCAGTTTCATGCCATCACACCCCTAGGTACAGCGGAGTATAAAAAAGCCTTACATCCAAATTCGTGTAATTCTCATCCGCATCGTATTCCAGATAGTTGCTTCCTACTTCTAATTCAAAAGGTTCAGAAAGCCTGTCTATTTTTTGGTAGACATTGACACCATTAAGCTCTATCACCTGATGTCGCTTGTTGGTGTCCACCATCAATATATCCCCTTTCTGCATCTTTATCTTTACCCTGACAAACTGGCCTGTCCCAATCAGTGTAATCTTTGGATTCGTACACGGCCCTCTCTGTGCTACGAACTGGATCTGAAGGCCGGTGGGCACGTCGCCGTCATTGGGAAGGTGTACTTCTTTAGTAAGCGTCCGGTATCCGGTGATCTGTCCCGGAAGGGCCAGGCCCTTATAAGGCTCTGGCACCACCTTCTTTTTCTTTACTACCCTCCAGGGAAACGCAATATGCTTACTGATATCCGCCATATTCTGGCCAAAATTATCTATATTCTTCATGAACGGATCCGGGCATTTCAGATCGGCCACAATGGACAGTTGGTTATAGGCACTGCCCTCTGCTGCGAAAGTCCACCCCTCCAATTCATACTCAATATTCCTTTTTGTCCCGCTATAATTCACAGTCATCTTTCCAGGGTATTTGGGGTTAAAGAATTTAATAATCCTCTGCCTGTTGATCTCATTATTCCTGTCATCCCTCATTGTGGCTTCTATATGGATAGGACGGTTTTTAATCCTCTTTCCGTCTACAGTAGAGCCGTCTACAAGCGCATTGTCAGTTGTACTAATCTCTAGTTCTGAAGACTCAAGCCCCGTTATCTTAGTAATCCCAAACTCCCGTTTCTCTCCGTTTGGGGATTTTCCGAGCATAATTGTACGCCCGTTGCATTCCATGGTGATGTCCAGAAAATTCACTATTTCACACCTCCCAGCAGTTTTCTCGCCGCCTCTCTCTGTGCCTTGCTAGTTTCGCTTGGAGTCGCCACCGGCACATGGTAATTATTTTCCTGTTCAATATGCTGGTCTACATAAGTATCTCCGCCTCCCATGCGATACTCCGCGCTGGCTTTGTGTTCTGCTTCCGCCCTTGTGCGCACCGTAATGCCTCCTGTTTCAATTGCAACCGCTGTCTTCATCCGGTTAACCAGTTCCTTCATTTCAGCATCTACTTGTTCCCGAAGATCCGGCATAGATTTTTCCATGCCTTCCCCGATCCCCGGAGGAATAAAACGGCCTACCTCGTCAGCAAATACTTTAGACGGTGAATTGATATCCAGCGCATCTTTCGCCGTCTCAAACAAACTGTTTGCCAAACTTCTTACTTTATCCGACAGCCAATTCCATCCGGAAGAAATCCCGCTCCAGATGCCGGTAACAATATTGGAGCCAATTTCTTTGAATTTATCCGGAAGCCCCTTCACTCCGTCTATCAGGCTCGTGACAAACCCCTGGGCCGCCGCAGCTGCTTTGGCTTTCAAGTCAGATGCAAACTGTGTCGCTTTTGACAGGGTATTTGAAAGCCAAGTCCAGACTTTTCCAGGCAGCTGCGAAAACCATTCTGAAACCTTGTTCACAGTATTGGATGCCGCAGTGCTTGCGGTGGATAGCAGGCTGTTTCCCCATTGTGATGTCTTATTCACTATGTCAAGAAGCCATACCCAGATTTTTCCTGGCAGCTGTGAGAAAACGCTTACTACCGAGTTAACGGTATTTGTCACCCAAGTTTCAGCAGTATTCTTTAAATTAATCCCCCACTGGCCTACCCGGCTTACCGTGTCAACAAGCCACACCCAAATTCTTCCTGGTAATGCAGAGAAAAATCTGTCCACAGAGTTAATGGTATTGGCAACCCATGTATCTGCTGTATTTTTCAGGCTAGCCCCCCATTGGGCGGCCTTATTAACCGTTTCAGCAAACCAGAGCCAAATCTTTCCAGGGAGGCCTGAGAAATAGAGAATAACCAAGTCTATGCATCTGCCTGCTCCATGGGAAAGGGCTTCCTGCATCTGGCTGCCCCATTCAGCTACTGCCTCCACTGCCGAGATGATGCCATTCCATACTTTTTCAGGCAGCTGGGAGAAACATTCCCCTGCAGCTGTTACAAGGCCTAAGGCTGCCCCTGTGAGATAATCTTTGACCGCGTCAAAAGCGCTGGAGGCCATTGCCGCCATATTCGCTGCAATGGATGCCCAATCTATGCTTGCCACTGCCTTAAGCAAGAAGCTTCCAGCAGATTTCATTCCCTCCCCTATAGATAGGATGATGCTTTTTCCAGCCTCAAGCAGGTTAAAGCTCTGGACAGTCCGAAGAATCGCCTCCGA
>JAETTS010000470.1 GCA_021769025.1 Enterocloster bolteae | reverse complement strand
TGATTGACAATATTACATTGTTTAACACGGTGCTTGAGAAAGAAATGAGTAAGGATGTTTGAGAGATTCATATTTATACTGGCTAAAATCATATAAGGAATCTGCACAAAAAATACACCGAAAGACTTGTGCTTCGGTGTATTTTTTGTGCAGATATCTGTTTGTGGTGAAAGCTTCAAAAATTAGTAATATTTTTTTTCTTGACAATTAGTATATATACGGACTATAATATAGATAGTACATGTACGGACTAATATAAGGAGGCCTACTATGATAAGCAGCACCGTTTTTATGGAACAGCTAAATAATTACTATGCCGTGTGGCAGGAATACAATAACGTGTATGAGAAATGGGCAAAGGCACATGATTTGTCGGTGAACAGCCTGCTGGTGTTATCGGCTGTTCATGAAGGTCAGGAGGATTGTACACAGAAGAAAATCAGCCAGAGATGGAGGATACCAAAGCAGACAATCCATGGGATTCTGAAAGATTTTGAGAGGAAAGGACTGGTGGTGCTGTCTCCCATGGAGGAGGATAAACGGAATAAGCAGATCCGGTTTACACCGGCAGGGAAGGAATACGCAGATACCATTATTTCCAAACTGCGGAAGGTAGAGTTATACGTGGTTGAGGAAACGGGGATTGAACGTATGAGACAGATGAATGACAGCACCACTTTATTTTCGCGAGCAACGAGCCAGGTGGGCATACTTGTATGCCCATTTGGCGACTGCCGCGAGGGCCGACACCCCTGCTGCCTGGCGGCAGGGGTGTCGGCTGTAGAACTTTTTTGCAGAGCAGGAGGGAATGAGGAGAAATGAGCCAGACAAATGATGTAAGGAATTTTTTTAAGTATGTGATCCCTTCCGTATTATCCTTTGCCTTATCAGGGGTATATACGATTGTGGACGGATTTTTTGTGGGAAACAGCATTGGGGATCTGGGGCTTTCGGCGGTGAATATGGCCTACCCCATTGTAGCGGTCATCCAGGCCTTGGGTACAGGGATCGGTATGGGGGGCGCGATCTTCTATTCAATCAAGAAGGCAGAGAAGAATGAGACAGAGGCAAGGGAATTTACGGCGGGAGCGCTGTGGCTGCTGATTCTTTCCAGCGGGATTTTGACATTGGGGATTTCCTTTTTGAACGGCAGGCTTTTGGGGATGCTTGGAGCCAGGGAAGAACTTCTTTTGCTGGGGGAGGAGTATATTGCCGTCATTGCCATAGGTGCCGCTTTGCAGGTGATTGGTACGGGGCTGGTTCCTTTTATCCGTAATCATGGAGGCTCCTTCTATGCCATGGTTTCCATGATTGCAGGCTTTATCACCAACATGGTTCTGGATTATGTGTTTGTATGGGTGCTGGAGCAGGGGGTGGCCGGGGCGGCCTGGGCTACGATCATTGGGCAGGGAGTTACTATGGTGCTTGCATTAGTCTATTTATTGAGAAAGAAGCAGTTTACGCTGGAGATCCCTGTTTCTAAAATCGGAAAGGTGTGGGGCACGGTTGTAAGGACCGGGATTGCGCCTTTTGGACTTGCCATGTCTCCCAACATATCTCTGATTATTATTAACCGTTTTTCCATGTCCTATGGCGGGGAGGCGGCCATTGCCGTCTATGCGTGTATTGCCTATGTGAGCTGTATCCTGGATCTGATTCTCCAGGGAGTGGGGGACGGAAGCCAGCCGCTGATCAGCCAGTGCTATGGGGAGAAAAACAGGGATAGTTTAAGGTCTGTGAGGAGGCTGGCCTACGGTTTTGCCCTGGCTTTGTCTATGTTTGGATGTGTGGTTTTGTTTTTGACAAGGGGAGGCCTTGGAGTGCTGTTTGGGGCTTCGGGCCAGGTTAATGGGGAAATTGCCAGGATTATGCCGATTTTTCTGCTCCCGGTGCCCTTTGCGGCGGTTCTGCGTGTTACTACGGCAAGCTTTTACGCAACGGAAAAGAGTGGGTATTCTTATATTTTGACCTTTACGGAACCGGTGTTCATGCTGGTGCTTATGATGGTGCTGCCGCCGATGTTCGGAGGGCAGATGATGATCTGGTGGAGCGCGGTGTGTGCCAGGGTTCTGGCGGCTCTCCTGGCCATGGTTTTGAAGGTGTATGTGGACAGACGGGAAATGTTTCTGTGGTTACGAAGAAGGTAAGGAGATGCGAATATGATTTTTATCCCTATATGAACCGGGCCGGTGATTATACCTTCCGGGTTCGGGCCCTTGGAGCCATGGAGGATGAGCGTGGAATGTGGAGCGATAAGTCGGAGGAGATAACCATTGGGGAGGACAATGTTTACCGGGGAACGCCTCCTTCTGACAGCCCGGCTGGTTTTGGGATCTTCGGGGGAAGTCAAAGCCCGCTGGAGGTGAGAGGCTGGATTCAGGACAAGACGGGATGGCGGTATCTGCAGGCGAATTATCAGCTGGCGGTTAATACCTGGATTTTTGTGGATAA
>JAETTS010000469.1 GCA_021769025.1 Enterocloster bolteae | reverse complement strand
TAAATTTTCACACAGTTTCCATCTGTCTGAGTCTCTCTCTGCTTTCGCGCTCACATTCGGATTCCCACTTCTTCCACCAAGGTATTCTTCACATGAAGGAATTCCATCATAGCCTGAAGCTCTTTCCCGTTGTCAGCTCTTTTCCCTTCCTTCACCCCACGAATCAGTATGTTCTTCGGCGTGTGCTCCATATCGATAAACTCCAGGATCTGGGTGCGGTATCCATGGTTCTCCAGAACCTGGGCCCTGATAGCATCTGTATACAAAGCTGCCATCCGTTCCTTGACAAGCCCATACTGGAATGCCGGTTCAAGCACTGGATTTTCAATCTGACGGTTCAGCTCATGCTGGCAGCAAGGCACCGAAAGAATCACCGATGCATTCCATCCAATGGCCTTGGCCAGGGCATAATCTGTAGCCGTATCACAGGCATGAAGCGTCACCACCATATCCACCTGATCTCCTTCCTTGTAGGAGGCAATGTCCCCGCACAAAAAGGTAAGGTTTTCAAACCTGTATTTCTCTGCCAAAGCATTGCAGTGGGCAATCACTTCTTCCTTTCGATCCAGCCCTGTAATCTGAATATCATACCCCTTCTTTTCTTTTAAATAGTAATACATGGCAAAGGTTAAATAGGATTTTCCGCATCCAAAGTCAAGAATCCTTACTTTTCTGTTCCTTGGGAACTTGGGCAGGATGTCCTCCACAAACTCCAGAAATCGGTTGATCTGCCGGAACTTGTCATACTTGGAACGTACCACCTTCCCCTCCCCGGTCATGACTCCCAGATCCTGCAAAAACAAAACCGGCGTTCCCTCCTCCAGAATGTAACGCTTCTTCCGGTTATGCTCCAGGGAAATCTTCCTAATATTTCGTTTCTCCTCTCCCTGTTTCCGTACCTTTATGGTTCTCTTCCCCGATTTGCTCACCAAAACCTGCATGTCCCCCAGGGACGAAGTCACTTCCATCTGCCGAAACAGTCCTTCCATCCTGTCGCAGAGATACCCATAGGCCGTCTCTCTGTCCATATGTTTGTGACATACCTGTTTCCCCCGGAATTCTTCTGCCTGAAACATCAAGGTTCCATGAAGAAAAAGAGGTCTCACCTTCACCTTTGAGGCCTCTTCCTTTCGCTCCGAATTGCTCACTATGATTTGAATCAGATTCTCATTCAAAAAATCCAGTAACCGTTCCATTGTTCTCCTTCAACGATTCTCTCCACCATAACCAGCCTGTCAATTCTTAAAGCTGTGGATCGGTGCCGGGATTCTGCCACCCCGTGTCACAAACTTCTCACAGGAATACTGGTTCACTGGCATGATGGGGGCATAACCTAACAGCCCGCCAAACTCCACCGTATCCCCCACCTTCTTTCCGATCACAGGAATCACCCGGACAGCCGTGGTCTTCTGATTGATCATTCCGATGGCCGCCTCGTCTGCAATGATTCCCGCAATGGTGCTTGGCGTGGTGTCCCCGGGAATGGCAATCATGTCCAGCCCCACAGAGCATACACAGGTCATAGCCTCCAGCTTCTCCAGGGTCAATGCCCCCCTGGAGACTGCGTCGATCATTCCCTGGTCCTCACTGACCGGGATAAATGCACCGCTTAAGCCTCCCACATAGGAAGATGCCATGACGCCGCCCTTTTTTACTTGGTCATTGAGCATGGCAAGGGCCGCTGTGGTTCCCGGCGCTCCCACCTGTTCCAGTCCGATCTCCTCCAGAATCTCTGCCACACTGTCTCCCACTGCCGGAGTCGGTGCCAGAGAAAGGTCGATGATCCCAAAGGGTATGCCCAAGCGCCTGGAAGCCTCCTGCGCCACCAGCTGCCCCACCCGGGTTATCTTGAACGCTGTCTTTTTTATAGTTTCGCACAGAACCTCGAAATTCTCTCCCCTTGCCTGTTTTAAGGCTTCCTTCACAACACCTGGCCCACTGACGCCAACATTGATGATGGTATCCGCCTCCGTAACCCCGTGAAAGGCTCCTGCCATAAAGGGGTTGTCGTCCGGCGCGTTGCAGAATACCACCAGCTTGGCGCACCCTAAGGAATCCTGTTCCCTGGTAGCCTTGGCTGTCTCCTTGACAATCTCCCCCATCAGCCTGACTCCGTCCATATTGAGGCCGGTCTTGGTGGAACCCACATTGACCGAACTACACACCCGCTCTGTCTGGGCCAACGCCTTTGGGATCGATCGGATTAAATTCTCATCCGCTGTGGTCATTCCCTTGCTCACCAACGCCGAATAGCCTCCCAGGAAGTTGACTCCCACTTCTTTTGCCGCCTGGTCAAGGGTCATGGCTATGGAGACGAAATCCTCCGGCATCCTGCAGGCACAGCCTCCTACCAGGGCAATGGGAGTGACTGAGATTCGTTTATTGACAATGGGAATCCCAAAGTCCCTGGCTATGGCCTCCCCTGTGGAGACAAGATCTCTGGCTGTAGTCGTTA
>JAETTS010000468.1 GCA_021769025.1 Enterocloster bolteae | reverse complement strand
TACGCCGGAGGAACTTTTTCAAAGCGTATTGGGTGGGAAAGCCTGGGATGGAGGACAAATGGTGCAGGTGCATATGTCTCGTCTTCGGCGAAAGTTAGAAAAGGCGTGGAGAGAACATTCGTTTATCGAGACCGTATGGGGACGGGGATACCGCTTTGTTGCGCCGGACTGCTGACAGAGTAAAACGGAAAGAAGGAAACGTTTGAAGCAGTATATCAAGAGTATACCAAACAGTATAGAGGAATCCACCTACAAAGGAAAATAAGAAATAGCATATAAAACAGCTGAAGAGACAAGGTAAGAAACAAGATAAAAGGCAGTCAATGAAACAACACAAGAAACAATCTATGAAACAATGTATAAAACAATATATAAAACAGTACAACAATTTTCGTATAATAAGGCATAACAACCTGTGGCAGACACTGGCGATTCTTGGGGCATTGGCAGTGTTTTTTACAGTACTCTTTTATGCGGATAATAAATATGAGACGCCGCCTCCTTATGGAAAATCAGGAAGGATCCATATAAGAAGCCAGGATTTGAGACGCAGTAATCCAATATTTTTGATTGACGGCTGGCTGCTTACAGATGGGCATGTGACAGATAAACCTACCTATATCGGAGAGTTCTCCAATCTGCAGAGAGGGGATCTATCGGTCTCCCCTCATGGAAGGGCGTGCTATAGACTGACATTGTATTACGACGGCGAACCGGTGACAGCGTCTGTGGATTTTCCACAGTTGTCTACAGCATACCAGATTTCCCTAAATGGGACATGGATTGCCACTGGAAAGGGAAATGGGCGCATCACGTTTCTGCTGACACCAGGGGATCATGTCTTGGCGGTGGAGACTTCATCAAGCCTTGGATATTACAGCGGCATGTATTTTCCGCCTGCTCTTGGTGAGGCAGAAACGATTTCCCAGGTTGCCAATGTCCAAAGCTTTGCCTATGCCCTGGCTTTTTTTCTGCCTATGGCCCTTGCGGGATTTACGCTTTTTTTGTGGAGGACAGGGGGAAGGCTCAGCCGTTTTTTCGGGATGATGTGTCTGTGTTATGGGCTCTATATGTTCCGCTATTTTGTATTTCTTTTCTTCCCGGAGGCGGCGCAGTATTGGTTTCTGATACAGTGCGGGGCATTGTATGGCCTGTGTTTCTGTGTGATTCAGATGATGGTCCTGGCCTCCGGTTCAGACGGCGGCAAGGCCTGGCAGCAGGGGCAGAGGATCTTCTTTGTATTGCCCCTCCTTTTGCTTGTCCTTTGTACCTTGATTCCGGTGCTGCCGTGGGCGGTTTTCGTGCATGGGAAGATGACGGATCTTTACTATATGGTTACGTTCGGCTATGCAGTATATTTTACATGGAAGGGAATGATGGCGGGAAGCTGGGAAAGCCGCTATACGCTGGCTGGAGGCATCGTGTTTGGCGCAGGGCTGATCCACAACCTGTTTTTTTCCAATGACTTTGAGCCAATCCGGTTCTTCTGGCAGTTCGAGTGGTGCGGGCTTTTTCTGGTTATTCTGTTTGGAGCAATGATGGTATCGAGAAACCGCCGTATCCTTAAGGAAAACCATGCGCTCACCAACCATCTGGAGGAACAGGTGAAGAAGCGCACGGAGGAGATCACCCTGCTTTTGGAGGAGCGCAAGGCGTTCTTTTCCGACATGGCCCATGACCTTAAGGCTCCGGTATTTGCCACCCAGTCGTTTATTGAGGCGATCCGCCGCAGTGGGGTAGGGGTGGATACAGAACTTCAAAGATATCTTGACCAGGCAGAAGCCAGACAGGAAGAAATGGCCCGCCGTTTGCAGGGGCTTTCTGCGATCAATGCTCTTGATAAAATTGAAGAGAAATGGGTTAAGGTGTCGGTTCAGGAACTGCTTTCAGATCTTGATGGAGTTTATGGCGGGGAGGCTTATGTGCAGTCGGTATATTTTACGGTAAAGCCGCCAGAGCAGGACGCATTTCTGACAGCTCAGCCGGAAAAGCTGAATCTGTTGTTTGAGAACCTGATATACAATGCATTAAGAGCCACGCCACAGGAGGGGAGTATTACAGTGTCCGCCCAGTTGGAAGGAGGCAAAATCTGTATCACGGTGGCAGACACGGGCTGTGGCATTCCAGAGAAGGAACTTCCATTTATTTTTAAGCGTTTCTATGTGGGGGAGAACAATAAGGAAAGGGGGACAGGCCTGGGGCTGTATATTGTTCGCAGTATCGTAAACGAGCTTGGCGGAACGATACATGTTCAATCTACAGTGGGGAAAGGAACCCAGTTTATCATGGAACTTCCAACAACATAGGGACTGGTCATGTGGACAGTTTAAGTGAAATCAAGAAGGAATCAAGAAAGAAAATAGTATTACAAAAAGAGGCTGCCACAGCCTCTTTTTATGTAAGAACCTTATGGATGGAAGGTATCTTTGGTTCAAATGGTAACTGGCATTGGTTGATCGTTTTTTATGCAATAT
>JAETTS010000467.1 GCA_021769025.1 Enterocloster bolteae | reverse complement strand
ATTTCATCAATGACAAGATCGAGCGTCACATTATAGGCTGTGTTAGAATCTTCCATATCGTTATAGAGTTCATAGGCCAGATCAAGAAGCTTTTTCTCATTTGGAAGCTTCCGGTAAGGAAGGTTGCATAAGCCAATTTCTTCCCATTTACGCTCGTTGCAGCGGTTGATAAAATCAGTTTCCCAGTAAAAACGCTGCCGTATGCGGTAGATCTCCTCCATTTTCTGAGCTGACAGGTGTGTATTTCTTTCTATTTCCATGTATGTAGCCATAATCATTCTTCTCCTTTTCTTCTTTGGGTGGTTCATCGCCTGGATGAATCCTTGCATTTGGATAAAATAAAAATTTCCACTGAAGATCTAACTCCTGATTCTCCCAGATTCCATCTCTGCAGATTTGTCTGGTCAAGGTATTATAGGTGACAGGTTCCGCATCCAGATTGTCCAGATCAAACACCAGACAGGTTTTCAGGTCGATGTATGGCCATAAGGCACCTTCAATCTTTTGGCGAAGCTCCAATGCCATCTGATAAAGCTGTTCAACATTGTAGGTTCTGGAAATGCAGGAACTCATCTGCCGATCCATGCCGGACGCTGCAATCACCTGATTGATGACAGCCGCCTGCTCATCCAAAGAGATATCTGAATTTAGGATAAGGTGATTGATAAGAACCGCCTTTACAAATGCAGATGCAGTTTCGTTAATCTCCCGGATCAGAGCATAATAAGGCTGCCGGTAATGGGATTTCAGGACTTCAAGTGGGATCATTTCCCGGTTTTTCTTTAAGGTGGAAAGCAGCTTTTGGAGGCTGCTTCCTAGTTCTTGGAGCTTTGTCAAGCACACATCACCCCGCTCTCGGCAGAAACGGTTTCGTATTTGAGGTGGTAAATCGTGTTACAGGTCTCAAACTTTATGCCGTTTTCCGCCACTTCCATAATCTTTAAGACCATAGAAGTTGTAAAGAACTGGTGACGGGTACGGATCCATGCGTTTTCTCCGATGCGGAGGGGCAGGGACGGGGTGCCGGTCATGGTGACGATGGTTTTCTTGGCATTCGGTAATGGTTCTTTTCGGTGTCTTTTCATAGTAGATGGTTTCCTTTCTTAGAATTGCAGATTTGTTTAGCTCCACGTGAGATTTAGTTTTTTGTTTCTAGGCTACTGCATAAATTAACTGATAGCATCCCTGGGCTGTCCGGAGGTACTGATCCGGATGCTCGTAGATGGTTGCCCGGATCCGGTCCTCATAGTGCGGATTCTTCCGCGCTTTGGGATGGTCCCGAAGCAGATCGTATAGATCCGATAATGCCGCCGTCCCTCCCATGCTTTCCATGGTCATCCGGATCAGATGATGCCACGTAATAGTCTGAAGGTCCGTCTGGCTTACCGATAGGCAGCCGTCCTGCCTGCAGGAAAAGGGGACTGTCAGGGAATCGGCTTTCTTTAGAATCAGCACATATTCCGTGACGACCGGGATGAACGGCTTTTTATACCTGCGGTTATCTGATACGCAGTTAAACTGACCTTTCACAAGAAAGGATTCAAATTCGCCCATGCGCATCAGGTCGTTCTGCATGCTGTAAAAATGGCCGTCTTTCCGGATATCCCCCACCAGTACCGCGAGCCTGCCGTCCTTGCGTAACGCAAAGAAAAACTTCCGGATACAGTAATTTAATTTCTCCAGGAAGTCCTGATAGTTCTCGCATCTCGACAGGTCATCCGGGTGAGGCGGTCCCCACATATTTCCACTGTATTTGATGATGTCGTGGTACGGCGGATGGAAAAAGATCAGGTCTGCCGAATCCTCTACATCATTTCTTAATGCGTTCCAGTTGCCATATCCGCAAGCTGGAGACGGGTTCAGGTCATAAAGCAATGACCGTACCTGAAACTGGTCTGCTACAGTCTGGGAAGTACCCGAACCGCTCATGGGATCCATCAGGGTAAACTGGCTTATATCTTTGCCGTAGTAACGCTTGCAGTCCAGAACATAGCGCAGGATGGAAGCAACCACTTCCGGAGAGCAGTTCCCTCTCCAGTGGTTATCTCCGCCATTACCGCGCTCCGGAAACGCCATAAAGGAAGTCAGCTCCTTTCCTACACGCTTCCGTAGTCCTTCCGTACCGAGCATCCCGGCAACAGCCTGCCATTCCGGGCCAAATTCATTTTGAAGAAGCTCTGCCGCCCGTTGTATTTGCAAATCGTTCATAGGAATCCTCCTCTACATCAGGGCAAGACTTCGTAACCGTCGGCGCATCCGGCTGAAACGGCTTTCCACGCCATATACGGTGAGGCTGCATTTCTCTGCAATCTCCTGATAGGTGTAGCCATCTGCTTTCAGCCGGACCACTTCCTGTTCTTTCGGGGTGATATAGGCAAGCAGCTTGACCAGCAGTTTCTGGTTGTCCAGAGTTTCCGCCGCCCGCTGCATCCGGTTGGGGAGAAGCGTGTCAATGGACAGGTATTCCTCCTCTAAGGGA
>JAETTS010000466.1 GCA_021769025.1 Enterocloster bolteae | reverse complement strand
TCGGATTTATTTCTGTGTTTATCTAGGCGTAACGTCAAAACATGAAGTTCACAGCCCTGGTTTTTTGGATAGTCTATAGCTTTTTTATTATCTTGCTTGCTTGAGAACACACAGAATAAGTAGTAAGATAGAGAAAACATTTTCAGGAGAGGTTATGTGCGGAAGGTATTATGTGGAGCATGGGACAGCAAAGGAAATCGAAAAACTGATTCGGCAGGTAGATAAAAAGTCAAGACAGGAATCCATGGCAGCCCTCAAAAAAATTACAGAAAAGGATATCTATCCTACTCAGATGGCTCCCGTTCTGGAAGGAAGAGGAAGTATTTTGCACTGTGGGTGGCAAAGATGGGGATTTCCTGGTTTCCAGGGAAAGCAAGTGGTTTTTAACGCGAGATGTGAATCTGCTATGGAAAAACCAATGTTTCGTGACAGCATCCGTCATGGCCGTATGGTGGTTCCTGCCGCATGGTTTTATGAATGGAACCAGAAGAAAGAAAAAAACACATTTTACAGAAAGGATAGCCCGATTCTGTTTATGGCAGGGTGCTGCAGGCAGTATGAGGATGGGACATGTTTTGTAATTCTAACCACTGGAGCCAATGCTTCCATGAAACCTGTCCATGATCGGATGCCGCTGATTCTGGAAGAGGAAGAGATCGCTCCGTGGATTCTGGATGACGAAAGGGCAGAAGTAATCCTTCATAAGACACCCTGCCTCCTGGAACGGAGATCTGATTATGAACAGCTGTCGTTGTTTTAGGGCAGAACTTTTTAGCTTATTCCTCATTTCCAACGATGAACGGGAAAAATATGACACTACATTTGGAATTCCTGGTTGGTAAATGCGTTTCTTACCAGGCCATAATTTTACAAATCGGTAAAGACTTTAAGGCATGGATAGCGGTATACTAGTAAAAAAGGAATCATGGGGAAAGGGTTTACAGATGAAGCACAAGATACTGGTGATTGAGGATGACATGGATATTTCGAACTTAATCTGTATGAATCTGGAAGCGGCAGGATATGAGGCGGAACCAGTCTATGACGGGAGGCAGGCACAGGAGCGGATTGAGAAGAGAACGGACGTTGATCTGGCCCTTCTCGACCTGATGCTTCCGGGAACGGATGGTTTCTCCCTGATAGGGCCTCTTTCAAAGCGTCGGATTCCAGTGATCTGCTTAACTGCCAAAGGAGATGTGATCAGTAAAGTACAGGGGCTTAGGATGGGGGCGGAAGACTATATGGTAAAGCCGTTTGAGGTTCTGGAACTTTTGGTTCGGATCGAGAAAGTCCTTGCCAGGACAGGAAAAGTGGAAAAGGAACTGCATTTTCGAGAACTTAGGGTGGATATGAAAAGTCGTAAAGTCTATGAGGGCGAAGGCGAGATCAGCTTGAAGCCTATGGAATTCCGGCTTCTCACGGTGTTTTTACAGAATCGCAATGTGATGCTGCCAAGGGACAGGCTTCTTGACCTGGTGTGGGGAGAGGATTTTCTGGGGGAGTCCAGGACAGTGGATGTTCATGTGGCAAAGCTGCGTAAAAAGGTGAAAGCCTGTGAAGCCATTATCACAGTACCCAGAGGAGGGTATCTGTTTGAAGATGATGAGACGGGAAGGGGGATGGAATGCCCATGAAGATCCGTACGAAGATCATCGGCCTGGTGGCAGGCGTGCTTTTTGGGGCATGTGCATGCTGTGGGGCATTTGCAGTGAATCAATATATGAATGACAGCGTAAAAAAGCTGGCGGAGACTGAGATGGGGAAGCTTAAACTGGCAGAGCGGGCCTTTTCCCAGGTGGGAACCAGAGAGGATTTTGACAACATGGACCAGGTTGCCAGGGACGCTTATCTGCGATACCAGTTTGCCCGTTGTTATCAGGAGGGATATGCTCTTTTGAAGGGGGATACATGCATAAAGAATATGACCGATTATGAGATAACGGCACCGGATGCCCTTGGGGACAAGTACGTGGTTCAAAGGCTGGGAGAGGCCTATCTTTTAATCATGAAGAAGGAGCTTTTGTTTCTGGATGATTACCAGGTCATGTCTGTGCAGGATATTACGTCAACATGGGAAGAAGGAAGGGAACAGGCCGGACGGTATCTGGGCGTGTTCCTTTTTGTGTTTGCATGTTCTATGGCCATTGCGGCGGCTGTGATTGGCCATATGCTAAAAGCGCTGGAAGCCCTTAAGGATCAGGCAGAGCGGATCAAGGACGGAGATTATGGCAAGAAAGTGGTTCTGACTTCAAAGGATGAGTTGAAGGAGTTATCAGACAGCCTGAATCGTATGTCTGACCAGATCAGGCAGCAGATTGAGGACCTGGAGTTTCTCTTGGGGGCCATGGCCCATGAGATGAAGACACCCTTGACCGTTATTATGGGATATGCAGATTCCCTGCTTCATGTGCGGCTCAGCGATGGACAGAGGGAACAGTCTTTAGAGGCGATCTGCCGTTGTGCAAGGCGGCTTGACCAGATGTCAGGGAAGCTGCTCCAGCTT
>JAETTS010000465.1 GCA_021769025.1 Enterocloster bolteae | reverse complement strand
ATGCAGCGAGTTATGGTAGACTACACAAAAGACATTACCAAAAAACAACTGGAGCAGACGAGCAGGATCAGCACGCCTTACGCGCCTGATATGGATTTAATCTTACCAGATTGGAGGGAGTTTACAATTGAAGGTTTTAAGCCAGCATGTGCGGGATGATCTTGCACTCTACAACGGCGATAGCTGCGAGGTATTAAAGGCACTGCCAGACAACAGCATCCACTATAGCCTGTTTAGTCCACCGTTCGCGAGCCTGTACACGTACAGCAACAGCGACAGAGATATGGGAAACTGTAAGAGCGATGATGAGTTCTACAAACATTTTGACTATTTAATCAAAGAGCTTTACAGAGTAACCAAGCCCGGCAGACTGCTCAGTTTCCACTGCATGGACATCCCGGCGATGAAATCCAGAGATGGCTACATCGGCATCAAGGATTTTCCCGGCGATTTACTGCGAGCATTTCAGCGGTGTGGGTTTATCTACCATAGCAGGGTTGTGATTTGGAAGGATCCGTTGGTGGAGGCCACCAGGACTAAGGCACTGGGGCTCTTGCATAAGCAAATCTGCAAGGATAGCAGCATGTGCCGTCAAGGTCTGCCGGACTATATTATCACGGTACGCAAGCCCGGAGACAATGATGAGCTAATCAGCCATCCCGATGGGTTTACTTGCTACTTCGGAGATGATGAGCCGGATGCGCCTAAGATGGACAGACCCGATCCGGACAAGGACGCATATGACAAACACGAGGCATACAACACGGATCCCGTGTACAGTCATCAGGTATGGCGCAAGTATGCATCTCCTGTATGGATGGACATCAGACAGAGCAACACGCTAAACAGGGCGGCGGCTCGTGCGGAACAGGACGAGAGACACATATGCCCGTTGCAACTAGATGTAATACAGCGCTGCATCGCACTCTGGACTAATGAGGGCGACATCGTGCTAGACCCGTTCGCGGGTATTGGCTCTACGCTCTACGTAGCCTTACAAATGGGGCGCAGGGCAATAGGAGTAGAGTTAAAAGATAGCTATTACAACCAAGCAGTACTAAACTGCACACAAACCAAGGAGGATAAATAATCATGACAGTATTCACGATCAATGTAAATGTAAATATCGACGCCCCAGGACTGGAAACAGCTATCTACAAATTGGCAGACGCAATGGAGGCGGCATCAACGCAACCAAAGGCAGCAGCGGAAGAATCGCAGCCAGTCATTACTGATTTTGCGGAATACGAAAAACAACTGGACGCAAACAAGGAACGCCCGAACCCGGCAAAGACTGAAAAGCCAAAATTTGAACCAGATCAAGCTATGCCAGACACAAAGCCAAAGTTTGAACCAGATCAAGCTATGCCGGAACCAGAACCAGAAACCGCTCCGGAAGAGACAATCAACGATACAGAGGAAAAGTACTCGGTGGAAGATGTGCGTGCTGCTATCGCTGACATCAGCAAAAAGAAAGGCCGCGAGGTAGCAAAAGGCATTCTGGATACGTTAGGCGTTAGAAGTGTATCCAACTTAAAGCCCGAGCAATACGCAGAAGCAATGAGACTGGCGCGGGAGGTGTAATTATGCCAGACGTACACGCTAAATTAAGCGCATCCGGGGCAAAAAAGTGGATCAACTGCCCCGGGTCGGTAGAGATGGAGGCAAGATTCCCTGATAAAGAGAGTAGTTACGCCGCGGAAGGCACAACCGCACACAGTCTGGGAGAGGCTAAAATCAGACTGGCAATCGGGGAGATAACCAAAGCCAAATACGCAAAGGCCATTAAGGATTTAGAGATTGACGCCGATATGGACATGTATACCGATATGTACAGGGACTTTGTGCTGGAGCGGTTTAACGCCGCCAAGGCACGGACACCAGATGCCATGCTGCTGTTAGAGCAGCGTCTGGACTTCTCCCGCTGGGTGCCTGGTGGATTTGGTACAGGCGACTGTGTAATCGTGGCCGATGGGTACTTGGAGATTATCGATCTCAAATATGGATCCGGTGTGGTAGTGTCTGCCGTGGATAACCCACAGCTGCGCCTGTACGCCCTAGGGGCTTTTGACGCGTGGGATTACCTTTACGGCATCGAGACGATTCGGACAACCATCTTCCAGCCACGGCGAGATCATGTAGATACTATGGTTATCTACCCAGACGATCTGATAGAGTGGGCATGGGATGTAAAGGCACAGGCAGAGCTGGCTGATAGCGGTACAGGAGACTGCATAGCCGGTAGCCACTGCGATGATGGTTTCTGCAAGGCTCGCCCAGTGTGCAAGGCTTACGCTGACCAATGCAGCAAGCTGGCAGCACTCGACTTTAAGCATCCCAATCTACTGGATGAGGAGGACATATCCGAGGTGCTGGAGCTGTCCAGCCGTCTGGTTAAGTGGTCAGAGTTGGTTAAGGCCTACGCGTTAGATCAGGCTAAGATGGGCGTAAAATTCCCAGGCTACAAGCTAGTAGAGGGGAGAGCCAGCCGCCGATTCACGGCAGACGATGAGACCATCTTATGTAC
>JAETTS010000464.1 GCA_021769025.1 Enterocloster bolteae | reverse complement strand
CACTTGATCAAGATATTAAAGATGGGGGTGATGTACGGTTTGTATTGGAAAAAAATATATGACCTGGGATGGGTGAAGCAGATTGCAAAATACTACCCTGGTAATTATGGGGCACCAGGAGTGAAGAGGGGGCCGAAGAGGAAGAGGACACCTGAGGACATAGCAAGGCAGAACCAAAGGAACCGGGAGAAGAAAGTGCAGAGGATCATCCTTGCCAACTTCCATGAGGGTGATTGGCATTTGATCCTGAGCTATAAGAAAGAGCTGAGGCCGGGATCCTTCAAAGAGGCAAAGAAGCAACTGAGAAAATTCTTGTCTGATATGAGGAAGGCATTTAAGAAGGTGGGGATCCCGTTCAAGTGGATCGCTGTCACGGAGAGAGGGAAGCAGGGAGCATGTCACCATCACCTGATCATTGAGGACATAGCGGATCAGAATTTGAATACCAAAAAATTGGTGATGAAGTTTTGGCAATATGGATCAAAGAGCTTCATTCCTCTGTATGAGGATGGGGAGTTTGAGGATCTTGCTGAGTACATAGTGAAGAAAGAAACCAAGGAGGAGGAAGAGGGCTGCTCATATTCCAGGAGCAGGAATCTGATCATACCTGAGCCGCAAAAGGAAGTGATTCATGCAAGGAGGTGGAGGAAGGAACCAAAGCCGGAAAAAGGTTGGTACATTGTGAAGGATTCTGTGGTAAATGGTGAAAACCCGGTGACGGGGCTCCCGTATCAACATTACACCATGAAAAAGATTGATCCAGGAGGTGATTCAGAGGATGCATGAGGTGAGCATATTCATTGAGAGCACATGGAGAGGCCCGGCCAGGAAGGATGGGGTGGCCATGTGGTTGGTGGAGTGCAAAAGGGGTGATCGCCTGGATACCCGACAGGGATTTGTGCATGTGAAAGAAGGTACAGAAACCCAGGGGAACCTTATGGCCATGATCAATGCTTTTCATATTCTGAAAAAACCATGCAAAGCCCTGGTATTTACCAAGTGCAGCCACATTTTGATCTCCATGCAGCAGGAGTGGCCAAAAGAATGGCAGGAGAATGGGTGGATCGGTGCAAAAGGTAAGCCGGTGAAAAATGCTGAGCTGTGGAAAATGCTGATTGAGAAGGGGAAGAGGCACACCTACACCATGAAGGACGATCACCACGAATATGAGAACATAATGCAATCAGACCTCAGGAAGGAGCTGGAGAGTTGGAAGAATACAGAACCATGAGAGAAACAATCAGGAAGGCAATGCAGGAGAATGTGAAGGGAACCAGGGAAGAGGTTGAGAAGGCGGTGGAGGCAGTAACAGATGCGGTGATGGATGCCATTGCTGAAAATTACCGGAGTATTACAGAGGTGCATTCAATAGTGGAATGTGTGCGGGCCGGTATCAGGGTACAAATTGCCTATGCCGATCCGGAAGAATTAGATTTTATGGATCCATACACGGTTAGGCCGTGTTGGTAGGAAGGAGGAAAGAAATTGACAGAGAAAAACATGAGAGAGATGGGGCAGGCGGCTGAGGAGCTCCTGAAGCTGAGAGGGCCAAAGTACAATATGAGCGCCCATGAGGCAGAGGTGAAGCTCAGGGAACTGGAAAAAGAGGAGAGCATGGAAAGAGTTTATGTGTGCTCACAATATGGCAGCAGGGGAGAGAAGGCCACAAATTTGGAGCTTGCAAAATTCTTTTGCATGATGGTGATCGAGGAGGGGAAGATCCCGATCTGCCCTCATTTGTTTTATTCCCAGGTGCTCAACGATGATGTGAAGTCACAAAGGGCAGCAGGCATGAGGATCGGGTTGGAGCTCCTGAGGGATTGCATGGAGCTGAGGATTTTCACCAACATTTCTGAAGGAATGAAGGGAGAGATCCTGAAGGCCAAGGAGTGGGGGATCCCCATAACCATAGCAAATATGGCGGTGATTTATTCAGAAGATCAGGCGCTATATGAGGAGCAGGAGATTGTGAAGGAACTCAGGGAGGTGCTCAATGGCTAAAAGTATCATTCAGGACACCCGGATCAGGGAGTGCTATCTGTGCAGGGAGGAAGCTGAGAAGCGTGGATATTATGGAGAGCTGAAGCATACCGGGCTGCATAAGCACCATTTTATATATGGCCGGTTCGGTGCCTTTAGGAAAAAAGCTGAGCACTATGGGCTGTGGGGCTATATGTGCGCTGAGCGGCACCATGAGAACGGGCCGGAGGCTCCACACAATAATGCAGAGGTGGATCGGAGGCTGAAGCAGATTGCACAAAGAGCCTTTGAAGCAAAGTATGGGCATGAGAAGTGGATGCAGGAATTTGGAAAAAGCTATTTAGAGGAGGAAGAGGATGCAGCAGGAGAAGCTCACGGAGAGCATGAGGCAAGTGGATTTTTCGGATCTAAGGTTCCCGCTGATAGTGGTGTATAAAAAGCCCAAAGATTACCCGGATGCCTATGTGGCCAGGGTGTGGGAAGGGGCCAGGAATCTGCCCACAAATACACTCATTAAGAGGGAAACGCTTCAGGAGATAAGAAAAGATTTAAGGGCAGCAGGATT
>JAETTS010000463.1 GCA_021769025.1 Enterocloster bolteae | reverse complement strand
GTGAAGTAAAACAGTGTGTTCATTATATTTCTCCGGTAAATGGAGGATGCGGTGCAGTCAGAGAGATCATAGAACATACATTAAGGCAAAGCGGAGAATGGGAGAAGATGACAGAAGGGTTATGTTCAAAACACTAGAACGCTATTTGCGTGAATATGATAAGGTTTTGCTTATAGAAGAGCCAGGGAGTATCTTGCCTAAGGATATATTAAAGGATAAGCCAAAGCGGTCTCATGTGTCTGGCCAAAGGATCCTGATCCTGTCTTCTGTTTCTTGGAAGGATCAGACAGAGGATATGACGTTTTGTCAGATATCCAAAGAAGAGGCCCGTCATTTCAGGGAAATATATTATACATATGAATTCTCGGATCGATTCTTTCTGCTGCCCAAAGGCCATATGAATTATGCCAGCCTGCACCGTTTGGTAGATACTGGGATACTAAGCCTGGAAGAGTTTTTTGATGCATTGCTACAGTAAGGGAAGGCCATACATGTTATTCAACCGTATTCAACCATCAATAATCAGGTAGAGCACAATGGATCAACTTCACTACAAAGAAATGAAACAAAACTTGGAAGCCCTGATTGCTGCCGGCACGGTATCAGACAAAACCATCTATATCTTCGGCCACTGCAATGCCACAGAAGAACTGGTGGATCTTTTGGCTGTCAAAGGCTATCCGGTATCGGCAATCCTGGACAATAATCCAGAAAAACAGGGCAATCATTATAAAGGGATTCCCATCATTGCGCCCCGGGAAATATTGAAAACTCATAAAAGCAATAAAAATAAGGAAGAGTCAATGCTCATCTGTATTGTCTCCCGGGCCTATGAAGCCATGGCCCGGCAGCTTCGCCAGATGGGCTATTCAGGTTGCCTGGAAAAACTGGTGGATTACAATACTTTTGCCGACTATTCCCTGTCTTCGGAGACCATAGGCTGTAAAAGAGAACGGGTGATGAGAGGGATTCGAATATTCGAAGGGATCAGACAAAGCATGAACAAGGAGTTTTATGTCATCTGCCCGTTTTCAGCTCTGGGAGACGTATATTATGCCATGGCATACCTTCCAGGTTATCTGAAGAAGAACCGGATCAGGAATTGTGGGGTTGTCACAGTAGGAACAGCCTGCTCTGACATAGCGGCCATGTTCGGCTTCACCAGCCGGAAGGCATTGAGCCAGAAGGATATGGACGAGTTGGTTCAGGCAGTTCTTTTCACAAGGGCAAAAGATGTGCTGATCGCACATCACGACAGGCCTTACACGAATTTGCTGATGAGAGCATTGTATGTAAAGCTGGTTCCGTTTGAACTTATGTACCGGTGTGGAGTGTTCGGCCTGGAGAAGGACTGCGTTCCGGCAAAGCCTACGAAACGGCAGGGCATTTCAGGACAGATTTCTATGGAAAGGGGGAAGTCGGTTGTGCTTTCTCCCTACGCAAAATCCGTGGCTGGCATTGGCAATCCCATATGGCAGCGGATCATTTCCTATTATAAACAGAAAGGGTATCAGGTGTATACCAATGTCGCAGGAGAGGAAAATGCGCTGCCGGGAACCTGTGCTCTAAGGGTCAGCCTGGGGCAGCTGCAGGGGGCGGTGGAATGGGCCGGGACGTTTATCGGCATTCGGAGCGGGTTGTGTGATGTGATAAAAGAGGCAAAATGCCGTAAGATCGTTTTATTTCCGGACTGTTATTACAGTGATACCAGGTGGAAGGTGGCGGAATTCTTTTACCTGGAGGGATGGGAAAATATTGTAGTGGAGGAACAATATGGGAAAGGATAAGATGATTTTATCTACGTTAGGGAAAACGTGGATACTGGACTTGGATGGAACCCTTGTAAAGCATAATGGATACAAGACAGACGAAGGAGATTGCCTTCTTCCCGGGGTGAGAGAGTATCTTGAAACCATCCCTCCGGAGGACAAGATCGTGATCCTTACGTCCAGGAAGGCCCAGTACAGGGAGAAGACGCTGGGATTTTTAAGAGACAACAAAATACGGTACGATGAGGCTTTGTTTGACATGCCTATGGGGGAGCGGATTCTGGTCAATGACCGAAAACCGTCTGGGCTGGATATGGCCGTTGCACTGAATCTGGACAGAGATGACTTTTCTCTGCCCAAGATCGCAAGAGAAAGGTAGAGAAGATGAGGACAGGACAGAGTTTGTTGATTACAGGAGCCACAGGCATGATAGGCGGTTCTCTGGTAAGACGGATTCTTATGGAGAAAGCAGTCTGCCATATGATTTTGCCGGTCCGCAATCTTGCCAGGGCGAAAACATTATATAAAGGATTGCCGGATGATGACCGACAGAAATTGCATTTTTTGGAGATGCAGCTGGAGGAAACGTGGGACAGACAGATTCCTATGTCAGTTGATTACCTGATTCATTGTGCATGCATGACCCAGTCGGCTCAGATGGTGTCCCATCCGGTGGAGACGGCGGACAGCATCGTTATGGGAACCAGGAATGCTTTAGAGTTTGCCTGGAAAAAACAGGTGAAATCCATGGTGTATGTATCGTCCATGGAGGTGTATGGAGTCATGGAA
>JAETTS010000462.1 GCA_021769025.1 Enterocloster bolteae | reverse complement strand
TGAAGGAAATAGGATTATCCTTCCCTTTTTCTGAAACTGGTAATATAATAACACCAGAATAAATGGAAGGGAAAGAACGAGGATGTCAAAGCGAAAGGAAGTTGCAGCAGCAGCGGGTGTATCTGAGGCTACAGTATCCCATGTAATAAATGGAACAAAGTATGTGAGCCCGGAACTTGCCGCACGGGTAAGGAAAGCAATTGAAGAAAAGGGCTATTATCTAAACCAGGCAGCCAGGTGTCTGGCTACGAACAGAAGCGGCCATTTGGCGCTGGTAGTAAATAACTTAAAGAATCCACGTTATGCGGAAGTGGCGGAAGCCATGCAGGAGGAAGCCCGAAAACGGGGATATATTGTATCAGCCATAGATATTAATATCTTTAACTTTAATGAAGATGCTATTTTTGACCTGATAGCAAGGAATGTGGATGGATTATTCCTGGCAACATACATTGACAGCATGGAACCGGCTATCCGCCGGGCTTGTGCAAGCGGTATCCGTGTGGTCTCAGGCTGCCCGGAGTTTGGCAGGGTGCTGAAGATTGACTATGAGGATTCCATTGGGGAGATGGTCCGGTTTCTAGCAGGGACTGGTCATAAGCGGATTGCTTTTCTGAGCGGATATTCTCTAAAAGAGTCATCTCATGAAAAGTATGCTAATTTCTGCCAGGCCATGAAAGCCAATGACCTGCAGGTACTGCCGGAACTTCTGATTGATGGCGAGATGCCTTATATCGCTGACCTGGATACAGGATTCCAGGCAATGAATCAGCTTTTAGAAAGGAGCACGGATGTAGATGCGGTCTTCGCTGTTAACGACCTGGTGGCTATCGGGGCAATGAAGGCTTTGCGGCAGAGGGGGATACGTGTTCCGGAAGATATTTCCGTGGCGGGCTGTGATGATATTCCATTTGCTTCCTATGTTGAACCAGTATTGGCTACTATCAATGTCCCTAAAGCAGAGATGGGAAAACTTGCGGCAGAAATGCTGTGTGATATCCTGAATAACAGGCCCTGTGAGGACCATTACCTGAAAACCACATTTAAAGCAGGAGCATCAATCGGACATGCGTAAAGCATAAAAGATGCTGGATTTTGTATTGCCAGACATGTTCCGCATGTGGATATCAGGGAAACCATATAAGAGAGGAAACTTAAGAGATGACGCATAAAGAACGTTTGATGGCAGTAAAAGAAGGAAGAAAGACAGACAGACCGGCGTTTGTGGCCTGGGGGCCCCATATGAATCTGGTAGACAGAAATGCAAAGGATTTTACCGAGGCAACCATAGCATATCAGAATACATATCAATTTGATTTTATAAAACTGATGCCTAATGGCATGTATTTTACCGAAGATTTCGGGCAGTTGTTAAGACCGGCGGCCCATATTTATGACGATACCTGGATGAACGTACAGGCAAGCGCAATCAATGATCCGCACCAGTGGGCGAAACTAAAGGTGCCGGACCTGAAAACGGGTGCCTTGGCTAGGGAAATCGAGGTTTGTAAACGGGTGAATGACTATTATCAGGGAGATGTGCCTGTGCTGGCCACTGTTTTCAGTCCATTCATATGGATGGGGGAGATGACGGGAGGGTTCTTCCACCCGGAAGTAATCCTTTCGCATTTTGAATACTCCGGCAGCTATGCCAGGGCAGCCCTTGAAGTGATTTCCGAGACCAATGAGCGGCTAATGGAGGCGTTTGTTGATGGGGGGGCCGCTGGATTTTTCCTGGGGTATCAGTGTGGTATGGCTAAACTGATGGGCAGGGATATGTTTGATGAGTGTGCAAGGAAATATGATGTGAGCAATATTAATGCAATAAAAGACAGGACATGGTTTAACATGGCCCATATCTGCCATGGGGATGCCAGCACCAGCCAATGGTTTTTGGATTATCCGGTAGATGCATTTAACTGGGCGGATCAGGAGCAAGGCCAGCTAACCATTGGAGAAATGCGCCAGAAAACAGACCGGGTCCTTGTAGGTGGGCTGGATCATGCCAATGGCCATGGTTATAAGGAACTTGAGGGCAGATATAAACCAAGCTCTGATTTTGCAGGGAATGACAGGGATGAGATAAAGGGCCATATTAAAATGAAGGTGATAGAAGCCTTAAAGGCAGGCGGTGTAAAAACAGTAATCTCCGGCGGATGCGGCTGGTCTGAAGGTTCCCTTCCCAGATTCCCTCTTTGGAGGGAAGTGATGGAGGAAATCGGGGAGGAAGGCTGGAATGAAGCATAAGATATTACTCCTTGGAATGGGATTCTGGGGCCGGCGGTGGCTGGAACTGATTTTAAAATCTGAACAATGCCATCTGGCAGGCGCAGCAGGCAGTGAGGACGAAATGCAGGAAATATGTGCAGATTATGGAATTAATCCTGTAATCACGTTTACTGACTTCAGGAAATCCATTGTACAGACAGATGCAGATATTGCCGTGGTAGTGCTTCCGGGCGTGCTGCACTTTGAGGCCGATAGGCTGGCACTGGAAAAAGGCATGAATCTGATTACAGAGAAGCCGCTGGCAATGGATATGGAGGAGGCCATGGAGTTACTGCGCCT
>JAETTS010000461.1 GCA_021769025.1 Enterocloster bolteae | reverse complement strand
TCCGGGCCGCTGTCAGGAATGGGAAATATGGTGAGGCGGGTGAATCTTCATAAAAGGATTGCAGAGATCGAGGCAGAGATTATGGGGAGGAAGAGGGTTCTATACCTGGGAATTGAAATTGAGACAGATGAGAGAAGGAACGCTTGTGAAACGTAGTTTCACAATTGGAATGCGTTCCGACGACATGGCAGGTGACGCGAAGCGTCGCGTGGCGATACCTTGAGAAGGAACGCTTGTGAAACATAGTTTCACAACTGGAATGCGTTCCAACCACATGGCAGGTGACGCGAAGCGTCGCGTGGCGATACACGATATACAAAAGGGCTGGAGATGGGACATGGCATTTTTATAGGTGAAAATAAGACCGAAACAGCTTTTCAGGGGATGATCCAAGGTGTGGTATGTAATTCAGGTTTATACAGGGACAGAGGAAGAGATTTGTGGGCAATGCCGATGCCAGATCATGGAAGAAGGAGAGGAAGTCTTTGTGATGATGGCGGAACGGATGACCAAGATCCAGGGCCAATGGACACTGATAACCAGTCGCCTGTTTCCAGGCTATGTATTTGTAGAGACGGAACGAATTGAAGATTTCTTCATGCGTCTGAAACGGATTGATTCTATGACGAAGCTGTTGCGCACCGGAGAAGAGATGACGCCGATTCATCCGGAAGAGGAAGCATATCTTCGGATGTTTGGCGGAGATGACCATATTGTGAAATATTCCAAAGGCTACATGGAAGGAGAAAAACTGGTAGTTACATCGGGTGCCATGCAGAATTATAAGGGAATTGTCAAGAGAGTGCTGAGGCATAAGAGGCTGGTGGTACTGGAGGTGCCGCTGATGGGACGGAAAGTGGAAGTGACAGTGGGACTTGGCGTGGTGAAGAGGCAGTAGAGGGCGGTAGTAGCCGCGTATTGAAAAAGGAAAGGAATGTCTTGCTGTTATTCCAAAAAGTTATTCCAAAAATTACGGATTGTATTAGACGCTTCGCGCGCTGTACAGGAAGTGATGGACATAGGTTTTGACAGCCAGAACAAAAGCAAGGTTCTGGAATGGCGAAGCATGTCCTGCAGACAGGAGTATATGATGAAAGAGATTTATACCCAAATCTATACCAGTATAGAACCATTCATTATTTAAGAGAATGTTAGGGATGGATTTGGTATTAAGATAAATTAAGAGAATGTAGATAAAAAATCCTAATGAAATATAGAGTTGCTATTTTATAAGAGCCGAGAGCCTGGAAAACAGGCTCTTTTCTACAGTATAGAATAGAGAGCGAAAGGATAGAGGAACAAGAATATGTACGATTTTAAGTCAGATTCACGTTTTAAGGATATATCGCCGTTTGCCGCCAACATTCCCCTTGCATCTCCTACAATGCACGGAGAGGAACTCCAATATATAAAGGAAGCATTCGATTCCGGATGGGTTACAACAGCCGGGGAGAATATCGATAAATTGGAACGGATTGTAGCAAAGAAAATCGGCATTGGCTATGGGGTAGGTGTTAGCTGTGGAACAGCCGCGCTTCATATGGCAGTAAAGCTGGCAGCGGAAAAACAATATGGAAGCAGTACCGGTATTCGCACGCCTTTCGGCCTGGGGACAGGAGGGGCGCTGAAAGGCATCCGGGTCTTTTGTTCTGATATGACATTTGCGGCCACTGTCAATCCCATTGTTTATGAGGGAGGAGAGCCGGTTTTTATTGATACAGAATATGAAACATGGAATATGTCGCCTGAGGCATTGGAACAAGCATTTAGGCTCTATCCAGATGTTAAGATCGTAGTTTTAGCCCATCTGTACGGCACGCCTGGAAAGGTCGATGAAATCAGGAAAATTTGCAGAGCCCATAAAGCATTTCTTATTGAAGATGCCGCAGAATCCTTTGGTGCCACGTATAAAGGCCAGCAGACTGGAAGTTTTGGAGACTGTGGGGTTATCAGCTTCAATGGAAATAAAATCATCACCGGAAGCTCTGGCGGAATGTTTTTGACAGACAGAAAAGAGGACGCTGACAAAATCCGCAAGTGGTCCACTCAATCCAGGGAAGCCGCTCCCTGGTATCAGCATGAGGAGCTTGGGTATAACTACCGGATGAGCAATGTGATTGCCGGAGTGGTGAGAGGACAGATGGAACATCTAGAGGAGCATATTGCCTGGAAGAGAGAGATCTATGACAGATACCAGGAAGGGCTAAAAGATCTGCCAGTGACCATGAATCCCTATGATGGTGAAAACAGCGTCCCTAATTTCTGGCTGAGTTGTATGCTTATTAATCCAGAAGCCATGTGCAGGCAGGTAAGGGGAGAGAAGGAAGCGCTTTACATAAGTGAGCCAGGGAAGAGCTGTCCGACAGAGATTTTGGAAGCATTAAGCAGTTTTGGAGCGGAAGGCAGGCCTATATGGAAGCCGATGCATATGCAGAATATTTATAAGAACCACGAGTTTATTACTGTGAATGGATCTGGAAAGGGATGTAGTAATGCATACATAGAAAAAAAGGGGAATTTTGATGTTGGAGCGGATATTTTTGAACGGGGAGTATGCCTGCCATCGGATATTAAGATGAGTGAT
>JAETTS010000460.1 GCA_021769025.1 Enterocloster bolteae | reverse complement strand
ATAAATACACCAGAATGGTTATGGAACGATGTGAGAAGAGAAAAGTACCGGTCTACACAGCAGAGCGTTCCTTGTTGTCAAAACTGACGGGATTTCCTTTGACCAGAGGGCTTCTCTGCGCCATGAATCGTCCACCCCGCCCATCTGTTTCCCAGGTGTGCCAAAATGCCCGAAGGATTGTGGTGTTGGAGCGGGTGATGAATCCCACCAACGTAGGAGCAATCTTCCGGTCTGCAGCGGCACTTAATATGGATGGGATTGTGCTGACTCCAGGTTGCAGTGATCCTCTGTACCGTCGTGCAGCCCGGGTAAGCATGGGAACAGTATTCCAGATACCATGGACCTATCTTGACAGGAACCTTTCCTGGCCGGAGGAGGGAATGAGATGCCTTAAGGAAATGGGATTTGAGACAGCTGCAATGGCCTTGAAAGAAGATTCCATTGGATTAAATGACTCTCGTCTGAGGGAGGCCCGCCGGCTGGCCCTTGTCCTGGGAACGGAAGGGGACGGACTGTCAGAAGAGACCATTGCAGACTGTGATTACACCATCCGCATCCCCATGTCCCACGGCGTGGATTCTTTAAATGTGGCGGCTGCCAGTGCGGTGGCATTCTGGCAGCTGGCTGGTCAAGAGTTTCGGTAGGGGAGAGGAATCGGTCGCTTCTTTGTCTAATTTCCCGTTGGATTGTGTTAGTCTACGCTCTGCTTCGGTTCGTGCTAAACGTATGTCACTGGCATACAGCACCGTCGGTCAACGATGCCGCCGCAGAGTCCGCCTCAGCGAAGCGAAGGTATCGCCTCCGTCCTCTGCCTTGCCCATGAAAAATTATGCCCGCTGAAGCGGGGCACGCTGTTCGGCGGAGTTTTGCCAGATATAATCTGGTCAAGATACTATAGATTAATCAGGAGCTTTGCAGTTTCAGTCGCCGTAAGACGAAAGCGAGGCTACACGCATACGTTTGAAATCACAGGAGGAAATCACATGCGGTATCGGTTCTTGCGTTTTCCAGATGGAAAGACGAAAGCAGTCACATTCAGCTATGATGATTCGAGACGTTGGGATATCAGGCTTTCAGAGGTTATAACAAAGTATGGCATAAAAGCAACCTTTAATATCAACAGTACCTGGCTGGGCAGGAATGCGGAGGATGAGCATTTAACGCCAGAGGAAATAAGACAGCATATTCTTGGCAGAGGCCATGAGATTGCCGTCCACGGTGCCAGGCATGCTGCCCTGGGGAATCTTCGGCCTATTGATGGTATTCGGGAGATATTGGAGTGCCGCCAGGATCTGGAACTAATCTTTGTCAGGATCATTCGGGGAATGGCGTACGCTGACAGTGGAATCACAAGGATGGCCAACGGGGCATCCTATGAGAATATAAAAGAATATCTGATGGATCTGGGGATTGCATATGCCCGAACTCTGGGGCAGGATAACAATGGGTTTGAATTGCCCTGTGACTGGCATGCCTGGATGCCTACAGCCCACCACAAAAATCCTAAGGCATTGGAATATGCCCATGAGTTTGTCAGTATGGATGTCAATGCCATGTACTGGGCGGCCCGCAGGCCCAGACTTTACTATCTCTGGGGACACAGTTACGAGTTCGAGCAGGATCATAATTGGGAACTTCTGGATGCCTTATGCCAGAAGCTGGCTCATCAGGATGACACCTGGTATGCCACCAACATGGAGATCTATGAGTATGTGACAGCCTATCAATCGCTGGTGTTCAGTGCCGATAATAAAATCGTATACAATCCTACATTGTTGCCCATCTGGTTTGACGTTGATGGAGAGCGTTGCCAGATTGGCCCTGGGGAGACGAAGACAGTGGAAGCGTGTCTGGCCAACGAGACTAGGATAGTATGAAGCTAGAAGATACAAAGGAGATGAAGGATTCATGAAAATCAGATGGTTTGACAATAAAACATCCAGGAAATGTAAGGCAGCCGCCATAGTGGCGGCGGGGGTGATCGTGTCTCTGTCCATGACCGCTGTCGGGGCGGAAGGACAGGGAATCCAGACAGGGGAGACTGAAGCAGGAGGAGCTCAGAATACGGAAATGCAGATGCAGCAACATAAGGAGATCGAACCAGGCATGCAGGCGAATCCACAGCGGTTTGTCCTTCCGGAGGAAGCCAGGGTTTTGGTAGTGGTGGAGGGAACCGGGGAAAGCAAATGCCAGGTATACACCTGGGAAAAAGCGGAGGATGGCTGGAAATTAAAGTTTATTGTGGACGGCAACCTGGGCTTAAACGGTATGAGCAATCATCGGGTGATGGGGGATAAGACAACTCCTATCGGCGTATTCCAGATGAACACTCCCTTCGGGCAGGATGACCCTCTGGAAGGATTTCCGGTTAACTATGTGAAGGTGAAGGAAAGCCATGTCTGGGAGGATGATACCAACAGCCTGGTAGACGGAAGCCAGAAGGAAGGGGAGCGTGTAGGCACCAGCAGGTACGCTGGCTATTATGATTATGCCATTGATGCCGGATTTAATAAAGAGGCGATCCCAGGCCAGGGTTCGGCACTGTTTCTCCACTGTATGCCAAAAGGCTCTGAATATAGTTCCGGCTGC
>JAETTS010000459.1 GCA_021769025.1 Enterocloster bolteae | reverse complement strand
AGATCTGCGTCTGGAGGAGTTTGAACTTCCTGAGATTAAGGACAATGAGATTCTGGCCAAAGTGGTATCCGACAGTATCTGTATGTCTTCCTATAAGGCAGCTATGCAGGGTGAGGATCATAAGCGCGTTCCCAACGACGTGGCAAATCATCCTGTCATTATCGGCCATGAGTTCTGCGGCGAGCTGGTAAAGGTCGGTTCCAAATGGGCGCACGAGTTCAAGGAAGGAGAGAAGTTCTCCATTCAGCCGGCCCTCAATTACAAGGGAAGCTTAGATGCACCGGGATATTCCTTCCAATATATCGGCGGAGACTCAACCTATGTAGTAATTCCCAATGAGGTTATGGAGATGGGATGTCTCCTTCACTTTGACAGTGAGAATTACTTCGGCGGTTCTCTGGCAGAGCCCCTTTCCTGTGTGGCAGGAACCTTCCATGCCATGTATCATGTTACCAGAGGAAAATATGAGCATGATATGGGCATCAGAGAGGGCGGCAAGATGGCAATTCTGGCCGGAGTAGGACCCATGGGCCTGGCAGCGATTGACTATATCATTCACTGTGACCGGAATCCGTCTCTTTTGATTGTAACGGATATTGATGATGCGCGCCTTGCACGGGCAGAGAAGATTCTTTCTCCGGAAGAGGCAGCGAAAAAGGGAATTAAGCTTGTCTATGTGAATACGGGCAAGGTAGAAGATCAGAAGAAGTGCATGATGGACTTCACAGACGGAGCCGGATACGACGATGTGCTGTGCTTTGCTCCGGTTGCTCCGGTGGTAGAACTGGCTGACAGCATTCTGGCACAGGACGGCTGCCTGAACTTCTTTGCAGGCCCCTCCAATCCGGAATTTTCCGCAAAGTTCAATTTCTACAACGTACATTACTCCGGAACTCACGTAGTAGGAACCTCCGGCGGAAATACGGATGATATGAAAGAGTGTCTGGCCATGATGGGACAGGGCAAGCTTGACCCGGCTATTCTGGTTACCCATATCGGCGGCCTGGATGTGGCAAAGGATACAACCCTGAATCTGCCGAAGGTACCGGGCGGCAAGAAGCTGATTTATACCCATATTTCTCTGCCCCTTACTGCTATTGCGGATTTTGAGGAGAAGGGAAAAGAAGATCCTATGTTTGCAGAGCTTCATAAGCTGGTTTCCAAGACCAACGGATTGTGGAATACGGAAGCTGAGAAGTATCTGTTGGAGCATGCGCCGGCTATCTAAGGCAGCAGCATAAAGCATTAAAAATGTTGTGATAAAAATGGATCCCCTAAGGACTATGGAAGCCTGGTTCTTAGGGGACTTATCCCTTTATGGACTGAAAAAATTGTGCATATTAAGGAAATGCCCTACGGGTATCTCTTTATGCACTGAAAAAAATTGTGCATATTAAGGAAAGGAGAAGATATGAAATACTTATTGGGAATCGACAACGGAGGAACTTTTTCCAAAGCGGCACTATTTGATGAGAACGGTAAACAGATATCTGTAGCCAGTGTGCCGACTATTACACTGACACCAAAGCCAGGTTATACGGAAAAGGATTTGAATGAGCTGTGGCAAGTCAATGCAGATGCTATCCGGGGAGCGATAGAAAAGAGTGGCATTGATCCAAAGGACATTGCAGGTGTATCCTTTTCGGGAGCAGGCAAGGGCCTGTACATGGTAGGTTATGATGGGAAGCCTTCCTATAACGGAATTATGTCAACAGACACAAGGGCATGGGCTCAGGTAGAGCGTTGGTACAAGGACGGAACGAATAAAAAGGTATATGAAAAAACTTTCCAGGAGATCCTGGCAGTACAGCCAGTGAGTCTGTTAGCATGGTTCAAAGAAAATCAGCCAGAGGTTTTGGAAAAGACAAAATACATCTTCGCTGTCAAAGATTACATCCGCTACATGCTCACAGGAGAAGCATATAGTGAGTACACGGACTGTTCCGGCGGAAATCTGGTGAACATGGTAATCGGGCAGCATGATAAAGAGCTTATGGCACTCTACGGGCTGGAAGACTGTTATGAAAAGCTTCCGCCTCTGCGCCATTCCGCCGATCTTTGCGGCCATGTAACCAAAGAGGCCAGTGAGAAAACTTTGCTTCCGGAAGGAACTCCAGTGGCAGCCGGTATGTTTGATGTAAATGCCTGTGGTATTGCTTCTGGTTTATCCGATGAAGATCAGATGTGTATGATAGCAGGCACCTGGAGTATTAATGAATTTATAGGAAAGAAACCAGTAACCAATGGAACTGTAGCTTTAAATTCCATGTTCTGTATTCCGGGTTATTATTTAATTGAAGAGAGCAGCCCTACCTCGGCTGGAAATATGGAATGGTTTATTCGTAATTTGATGAACTATGAGAAAGACGAAGCCAAAGCAAAAGGCGGTTCTGTATATGAGATAACTAATGAATGGGTATCATCCATAGAGCCTCAAGATAATAATATTATTTTTCTTCCGTTTCTAAATGGTTCCAATGAGGATGCTCTCGCAAAGGGAACTTTTGTGGGATTGACTGCCTACCATAGTAAAAAACACATGTTGCGTGCGGTCTATGAGGGAATTGTATTTTCCCATGTAACTCATGTAAAGAAGCTTCTTAGAAACAGA
>JAETTS010000458.1 GCA_021769025.1 Enterocloster bolteae | reverse complement strand
CAGATCGCCAAAATCAAGGAAAATATGGAGAGGGAACGGTCTTCTTCCTCCCGGGAGCTGGAGGATGCCAAACGAGATACTGCCCACATCTCCCAGACAAGAAGATGGCACGGCTCCGGCAGGGTGGACCCGGAGCATCCAGATTCCTCATGGAATCTGGAGATGGAGACAGAGCTTTGGAATGCCTTTCTTAGCTGGAAGCCAGTGGAGGGAACCGCCTTTTCCCTTCAGCTTCAGGATTTGTCCGATCTATACCTTTCTCTTCTCGAGGCTGTTTTTAAATATACTATGGGTGAGGCCCAGACGGAACAGATGGCACGGTTGGATGGAGTTCTATCAGAGAAACTGAACCTGCTGATGGATTCTGATCTAAGGGAATTGGTTGCTTTATTGAAGGAAACCGGACAAACCGATATCCTTGCAGGCATTGAAGCCAGCGTGTATAAGCAGACTACCGGACAACCAATCTCCAACAAGGAAGCAAGGGAATTTTTTAGCCGCTCCCGCTTTACCATGCCGCCTCCTTCCGGTTCCCCTTTTAGTGCCCAGAGGTCGTCCGGCAACAGCGGCGGATCTGATAGAGCTTCCTCCTTGCAGGCCCAATCTTCTGCCTTCTCCCAAACTGCTGCGGCCAAACCTTCTTCTGTGAAGGACGGTATGATCTACCGGGCATCCGGCAGCGGAAAAATCCAGCCCAGCAAAGCATATGTGGCCCAGCGAAACCAGTGGGAAGGGCAGATCAGCCAGAGAAAGCAGGTGATCCGCAGTGCCACAGGGGAAAGCAGCCAGCCTTCTTCTGTCTGGGGAGCCAAAAATTCGTATACAGGCAGGGAACTGGCCCGCGCCAACCGGTTTGTCTCTCATTTAAACGGCTCTGGAGACTTGTTTCGCCGTTCTGACATTACCGCGCAAAATGATGAGATTTTAGGGTTTCTGGCAGCGGTTACCTCCATAAAAGGCCAGATGTATGCCATGGAGGCAGGCCAGAAGAATTCCATTACCTTTCCGATTCAAAGCGCAATCACCCGGATGATCGACCATTATCTGCGGCAGAAAGCATCTTCCAAGGTATATTATCATACCATTCATGTTTATGAAAAAACCAGAAGCCCGCAGAAGGCAATTGAAAGCGGCCTGGAGTACAGTTACAAGCAGTTTAAGGAAAAACAGGCGGATCCTGTATTTCGGACACACCCCAACTACTCTGAAACCTCCGGATTCTTCCTGAATTTTGTAAAAGATCAGACTCGAGAGAGGGAATTATCATTTGGATTGAGGGTTCTGGAAGATAATTGGAAGGAATTCTTACGGGCCATCGGAAAAAGGCAGGATTCATCTTATACCCTGAAGCTGCAGAATATGAGCCCATGGGGCAGTCTTATGGAACCTGCCAAGCACAGAACCGGGAAACGGGTGGATGTGGAGAAATTTCTGCTTGCTGCTGCCGTCCTTTTTATTACGGCGGTAATCCTTTATTTCCTTCTGCATCCGTAGACGCACAATGGCCGCCGGATTTCGCTGCCTGGCGGTCATTGTAGTTTGAACCTTACTTCCGCCTATTGGCGTAAAGGAAGCCCTATCCGTCTATTTTCTCTTGGCACTCGCTGCATTCTCTATCATGGATAGAGATAATACCGCCGCATTTCAGGCAAGTGTATTTTTCTTTCTGCATTATCATAAACAGTTCTAATCCATATTCCTGGACAAACGCACTATTTTCCATAAGGCTGGCCCGATACCTTTTGCTATAGCTTTTCTCAAGATTTTTTATCCGTTTGCATGGATAGTTCGGACATTCAAAACAGTAGGTAAATCCTTTCTCTTTTATACAGTCCTTTATCTTACATTTTCGGCAATGCTCCGGCTTTCCCCTATCGCTGTTCAAACACCCTGCACATGGCTTTTTGTGATAACAGTGTTTATAACAAACCATGCAGTTCATTCCGCATGGAGCAAACATAGCTTTATCAATATTTTTGCCTGGCATTTTCATAATCTATATCCTTTTGCAAACTCCATCATTTCATTTTTCTGTTTCTCATCATACCACAAATCCGAGAGCGTGGAAATAACGAGTTTTCCAGGCAGATTTCCTACCTCTTGGATATACGGCACAGGCAGTCAAAAAAGTGTAGACTTGGGATAGTTCATTGATGGACAAACCCCTTGAAAACAGAATGACCGGCTGCAAAGGAACACCCCGGCTGGTGAAGTGCGCCGTGACCCTGCTTCTGGACACCGTGACCAGAGCGGGCGAGCGCGCCAATGCCTCCACGGCCTTATACACCACCGCCTCTGTCACCAGAACCTCATGAGCCGGAATCGCCATTTCCTCAATCCAGCTTCCAGCTAGGGGATAAACCACCCTGTCCTCCTCATAAGCCTCCTCCGGCTTGGACTTCTATATACCCCTTGCCTGGACTTCTATATTATACACCTCTCCGTTTCTAGTCTTCACATACACATCCAGCCTTACCTCTTTGGCATCCTTCTCCTCGTCCATGCTCTTTTGGGTCTCCGGAAATTCCAGGCGTTCAATCTCCACCTCCAGAAATCAATTCCAGACAGCAATTTTCACCTCACTCCATAACACAAAAAAGCCTAAACCCCTGAT
>JAETTS010000457.1 GCA_021769025.1 Enterocloster bolteae | reverse complement strand
CCTGGAAGCAGATCATCAGCACGCTGCGCATGTGCGGCTTTGACGGAACCCTGGCCATTGAGCACGAGGACAGCCTGATGTCCATAAAGGAAGGGCTGGAAAAGGCGGTATCATTCCTTAAAAACATTATCATCTGTGAGGAGCCGGCCCAGATGTGGTGGGCATAAGACAAGGAGGATAAGGATATGAAGTATGGGTATAATCTATTTTCTGCCTGGGAGATTGCAAAGGATAGAGACAGCCTGATAGCAACTATGAAGGCTCTGAAAGAAATGGGGTATGACGGGGTAGAATTTTTCCTGTATTTTGATATCCCTCCCAAGGAGATGAAAGAGATTACGGAAACCATCGGCATACAGCCTTTTAGCACCCATCCCCGGCTTCACCGTTTCTTTGACAATCTGGACGAGGAGATTGCATATGCAAAGGCTGTGGGAATCGAAACCCTTGTGATGCCCCATGTGGTCAATGAGGAGCGGAAGGAAGATTATTATAGGAAGGTGCTTACAAGCATACCAGAGTGGAAGAAGAAGTGTGACAGCGCAGGGCTTAGGCTGGCCTGGCATAACCATGACTTTGAGTTTGTGCCCTTTGAAGGCAGGAGATATCTGATGGACAACATTCTGGCGGCAGATGACAAGATCGATTATGAAATCGACACCTTCTGGACAACCTATGCAGGAGTGGACACCTTAGGGTATATGGAAACATACAAAGACCGCATCCGTTACGTCCATTTCAAAGACTATGCAGGAAAAACCGGGGACGGTTATCTGGACATTGATTTCTGCCCGGTGGGACAGGGATTGGTGGATGTAAAAGCCATAGCGTTAAAGGCCAGACAGATTGGTGCAGAGTGGGCGGTAGTGGAACAGGATTTACATAAGGGCGATATCCTTGAGGATGCCAGAGAAAGCCTGGAATGCTTGAAACATTTGTTTGAAAATGAAAACGATAACTGACAGGAGGCGGACGGATGAATATTGGGATTATCGGCTGTGGAGCGATTGCAAAAATGCGACACGCCCCTGCAGTGGCGGCCCATCCAAAGGCAACACTTTACGCAGTGTGTGATCCTGTGAGGGAACATGCAGATGCCCTTGCCAGGGAGTATGGTGCCAGGGCGGTCTACGACCTGGAAGCGCTTTTTCGAGACGACAATGTGGATGCGGTGATCGTCTGTACGCCGGAACGGTTCCACCGGGATCATGTGGTTGCTGCACTGAAGGCAGGTAAGGATGTATTGTGCGAGAAGCCTTTGGCCATGAATACCCGAGAAGGAAAGGAAATCATAGCTGCGTGGAAGGAAAGTAATAGGCGGCTTATGGTGGCGTTCAGCCAGCGGATGTATGAACATCACCGGCTTGCCAGGAAGCTTTTGAAGGAGGGCATCATTGGAACACCCATCTCGTTCCGCACCATGCTGGCCCACAGGGGGGTGGAATATGCCACTATCCAGAAGCCAGGGCCGGATTTTTATGACAGACAGCTTCCCAGTATCGGGGATGTGATGCTGAATGTGGGATGCCACCGGGTGGATCTGGTTTCCTATCTGTTTGACAGTCCAATCCATGAGGTTTATGCCAGCACGCCTACCATTCATAAGACCTACAGGGATGGGAGGCCCATTGAGGCGGCGGATCATGCCATGATTACTGCCTGGCTGGAAAACGGACTGTCCGGCATCATCTGGATCAGCTGGTGTGCCTATGGTGCACCGGAACGGGACACCATCATATATGGCAGTGAAGGAAGCATGCATATCTATGAACAGCCTGGGATTGTGGTGAGAGCATGTGACGGGGAAGAAAAGAAATATGAGATTCCTCAGGATCCCCGGGAAGGCCAGCGGATTACATGCAACTTTATTGACATGCTAAACGGCGATGACAATGCAATCTGTGACGGCGATGACGGCTGGAGGTGCCTGCAGGCCATGGAGGCGGTCAGGCAGTCAGACGAAGAGGGCCGAAAGGTTGCAATTATATATTAGATAATTGAGAGGCTGTTGATATGGGGAGATATATTTTAAAACGACTTTTGACCGCTATTGTTGCGTTTTTCGGGATTACAATCATCGCATACGGTCTGGCGACCCTTATGCCGGGCTCGCCTCTGGATCTGCTGGTACAGCCTGAGACAGGAGTTTCAGCGGAGGAATTGGCAGAAATAAAACACCGGATGGGGCTGGACCGGCCTATCATCATACAGTATTTCTTCTGGTTAAAAAATCTGCTTCAGGGAAATTTTGGCACATCTTACAGCCAGCACAGACCTGTACTGGAATTGATGGCCGGCCGCATAGGGCCAACGATGATCTTAAGCCTGTCATCCATGGCGCTTGCGTTAATGATCTCCATTCCTCTTGGGATGGTTGCTGGATATAAAGCATACTCTGGTTGGGATTACGGTTCCACGATCCTGGCTTTTGTTGGCCAGGCGGCTCCCAATTTCTTTGTTGCCCTTTTGCTGATTTATATTTTTTCCGTGAAGCTGGGCTGGCTTCCTGTGACAGGAATGTATGATGCCGGTTCATCCGGTTCCTTCGGCGAGTTGATGCGCCATCTGTGCCTGCCCTGTCTGGCGTTAACATTCCAGAGCATTGGTATCTACACCAGGCAG